>CBDUAB010000182.1:0-6699 GCA_965365045.1 uncultured Planctomycetales bacterium | reverse complement strand
CGCTGAAAAACGCCACATAATCTCACCGGTCAGCTCGTTGACGGCGTATGCATGGCCATCGCTGGTAGACACGATAGCTTGATGCGGTGCACGATGCGCGGCGTTGCCGACAATTTCACTACCCGACTCGAGGCGAAAACGCATTTCGTGCAAGCTCTTGTCAACGACATACAAATAACCACGATCCGTCGGCCAAATCAGGCTCTCTGGCGTCGCGACGGGTTGCACCATGGGCCGGCCAACAGATCGCCAACGAACGACTCGCTTTCCGCTCTCCAGCGCGAATCCTTGGACAATTCCATTCAGCAATGGAACGTAACAAGTGTCCAGCGTAAGCACCGGGCCGGCGCCCGGCGCGACGCCTAAGCTTTTCTGCCAAGCAATTTTCTCTTCAGTGGTATCAAAAAGGTACAATGTCGAACCATTAATAATCGCGACATAACGGTCGTTTGCTCCCGGGGACAAACTGGGATATCGAGGCACCCCCGCGCTGACCGTCCATTTCGTTCGACCTGTTTCCGCATCGATTGCATGCAAAATCGCTTCCGTCGTCTGTGCGTACAAAGCGATTTGGGGAATCCGCCGCGCCGTTACCTGTGCCTCGATGTTACGTGTTGCCAGAATACGGCGTTCCAAATCGGCCAAGTGTTCCGCGCGTTGGGGTCCAATCGGCTGCCCGAATCGGTCCAACTGGCGCTCGTCAAACGACGTCTGTCCACCGTCGTAGCTGACATCATAGGCGGACGACCAATGGGTCGTGTCGAGGTAAGACACAATCGAAACAAGTGAGCCGCGCGATGAATCGACCGCAACACGAGTTCGCCAAGCACGCTGTAATCCGACTTTGCGCAGGGACGCTGCCGTAATCGAAGCGCGACTGGATCTGGGCGTCTGCCATTGTGCAAACGTCGGATTAATCCAAAGAAACGCGATCCAACTTACAAAGGCAACGCGGCGCGCATTCATGAATACTCTCATGCCTCTGATTGCTTTCTTCCGAGTAACTACGACGCTTTTTCATCGCCGCTAGTGTCGCCACCATCACGTTGACGCGACGGCACGCTGACGCGGTGGCACATTGGCGCGACGGCACGTTTGAGATTCACAAGCTGACCATGATGGCTGTCGACCGTGGTGACTTACGGTGACTCGGCGTGGCCAGAGCTTGCTTTGCTCCCCAATCCATCATAATCAATGCTGGGAAGCTTGCTCTCGATTTGTTCGCATTCGGCAAGGAAAAAACAGGCCGCCTAGACCATTCTGGCGGAGCTTCGTACCATTTACATCCCTGCGCAATGTGTTTTTTTAGAAGAGTGGTATTTGGAATGGGACAATTGGAACTTGCTGCAGACGATCGAGACACCGTCGAGCAAGTCCTCGGTTATCTGAATTTCTCGTCGGGAGCGACCGACCCTGGCTTCTTTCAGGGATTGAACCGGCTTTTTGCGCTCGTCGTCGAATCCCGATCGGCTTCATCGGATGACGAATCCAAACCTGACTGGCGTCGCGTTACGGAGTTGCTTGATGGGCAGCTAACGGAGCTTTCGAGGGACTCCTCGACATTTACCGATGCGGATCAAGCTCGCAGCGTGCTGGAGATATTGTCAGGCGTTATTGTCAAGCGCTACGGCGCGTTCCACACGGACTTGTTGCGTCATCAGGACGAACAGTTTTTGTTCGGTCCTTTCATGTTGGGACGAATGTGTGAAGCGTTGCTTCGTCAGGACCTCCGGTCGGATCATGAACCGGAACAAATCGCCGATGCGGCCATAGCGGAGTTGAACGACTACATTGGCCACCGACCGGTGGCGGCGTTTGAGTCTCGCCGGCACGAGCCGTATTCGCACGAATGGGTTCGGCCGGTGCCAGTTTACATTCAGGGCGTGGGAGTCGCCGTGGGTAAGTACGAGGCGATTGTGCAAGCCTCGCTGGAAATCCTCGCGGACACGGATGCGAATTTGCTCCGCGCTGCATGGTTCGATCCAGATGAACTCGAAGAGCTCGCGGTCGATCCCCGGGCATACGACTTTGAACATCCAGTCAACAAGCGACCCAATTACCATTTTGGTCATTGGGATCCGCATTGCATTGACAACCGAGGTTTTTACCGACGCTTTGTTGTGCGGCAAGTTACGCTGGACGCGTTGTTGGCGCGAGTACATGAACCGACGGATCTCCCTACCGACGAGTTGATCTTCGAAGCTGCGGCGGTGCTGGCCGGTACCATTTTGATGGCCACCGGTATCAGCGGTGATCGGCCAGAGACTCACGATTCCGACACAACCTTAATCTCACTGATACCTCGAATCGCGACGTATCGAGATGCCTTTTATGAACACCTGTTCGACCAGGTGAGTGGCAGCCAGGCGAAGCGATTGGCCGCCGAGGCACAAAAACTTCATCAACCATTTGGCGGAGCAAGACAACATCTCAATGGGTACCTCGCCAAGCAGCGCGCCCGGCAACTCGCACACGTCAAATTAGCCAGAGTTTTTGCACAAATGGGGTATCGCCACGCGGCAAAGCGTCAGGCATCCCTTGTCCCGGTCGCGTCAGCCCGCATTCTGTGCCGCATTGACAGCTGTTTGACTGCCGGACACCAGGCCTTGGATCAACAGGACTTGCCGGCCGCGCAAACACAACTTGACACAATCCAAGATCTGTTGCAGCGCGGCATCGAATGTGGCGCAATCGTGGATCCTTGGAATATCCTTGGTTTCGATGCCAATTACAGCTTATTCCCTGCTCTTGAAAACAGTGTTCACGATCATCGCGTCGATGAATTGCTGGTGATCATTCACCGGGTCTTCAAGCTATTTGCCCGTTTGTGGAGTGAGTCATCCGCCGCCAATGATTTGACGTTGTCGTCCCGCGTGGCTGAACAATTTGGCCAGATTACGGATTGGTGGCATCAGTTTGCGGCGCACGAAGTATCGGCGGTTGACGCAACGTCCGCGCGTGAAACGCACCAGGCCGCAGCGCGTGTCGCCTCCGCGCTGGCACAATGGAATCAGCAAGGGGCCACCGCTGGCGATACCGGATTCTGGGCCCCGCACGTCGAAGCTTTTGATTCACCGAGCGCTTATGGCCTCGTGGTCGAAACACTGCTCAGAAAACGTGACCTCGTCTCATCGATGCCTTTGCTCGTTTATTGGCTCGGACAGGCTCCACGCATTCGCCTGGAAAGTGCCGACTGCTCGTTTTACGCGCTCACACAACGTTGGTTGGGAATGCTAATCGAACAATCCCTCGACACGGACCCCCTCGACGCGGACACCCTCGACACGGGCACGGACGATAACGATACAAGCCAATTCACCGTTTCCGATCCCTGGTCATTGTTGCGCAAGTTTCTGGACTATCTCGAGGCAAACGCCAACGAATATTGGGAAGTTCCCGAGTTCGAATTGACCAACGGCGTGGATCGCTCAAACGGCGAAGAGGAGTTGTCGGACGAACGTGAAGAGACGACGCAAGACGAAGAAGGCGACGAAGAAGGCGACGACGAAGGCCTGTATGACGCTGCATACGAAGACGTCGTGTACACCGACAGCACCGATGATGGTATCGAAAGTTCATTGTTCGACACGGGAGGGACAACCGACGACGAAATGGTTCACGCAACGGAGCAAATCGTCGAACGGCTTTCCTTTCTGGAGAATCTGGCCCAACTTTGGCTGCGCGCGGCACTGGCTTTTGCCGCGGTACATCGGCGCGACATGGACGCCTTCGATGCAAAAAGCACGTTGCTGACACTCGCTGGTTGGAGATCGCGAGCCCAACAGGTCCTCCGCGACCTGGATCAATTGGCGAAATCAGTGGAAGGACACCCTCTGCCAGCGCCGGGCGGTGATTATGACTCGATGGTGCAATACGATCGCCACCGTTTTCTGAAGGAATCCTTACTTGAGAATATCATTATCAGCTCCGTGGCGATGACCGAAGCCAATCAAGTATTAGCCGCGGTCGAATTGGCAATCGGTGACGACGAGTTCGTATGGCAGTCGCCAGGCAATGTTGAATCAAAGAAGCGTAAATCAAAGAAAGGAGCCGCAGCGCGTTCTGCTGGCGCGAAGGATTTCGAGCAACAGTCGGCGGCGTTCGTGTTGGGCTGCCTATTAGCCGACCGCCCTGAATTGGCACAGGAAAAGACGCACGCATTGTGCAAGATGCTCGCGGGCCGTGAAATCCTGTATGTTCCGCTGACCAAGGGTGGCAAAGTCGGATCGATTGTCGCGGCCCGCTCACGACAACGTCTAATCGAGAACTTGCTCGTTTGGCTGCCGCGGCAAGGTTTACTGGCGGAAACTTTGGAGGTCCTCGAAACAGCCCGTGTCATGGAGCGAAAATCGCCTGTCGGTCCGGGCGCCATTACGCAATTCGATGAATTGTTTGACGCAGGCACACGTCAACTGATCGAGGCGATGGTGTGGGCAAGCAAGGAATCCTCCACGGATGCGTCGATTACAGACCATGTGCCAATTGCAAAGAAAAAGGTGCCAAATACAAAAGAGGCGCCAAATACAAGAGAGGCTTCAGGGGAAAACGAGACGTCGGGCGTCCCAGATCAAGAACTTGTCGGCCATATCGAACACCTGACCGAAAAACTGCTTTCCATTTGGCTGGAGCATAGCAAAACACTGCGGCTTTCGATTCTGGAGAAAGTCCGCAAGGAGGATCGCTGGCAATCGCTCGTTTCGTTCATCGAAAAGTACGGCGCCGACTTATTTACACAACAGTTTCTGGGGCTGGGCAATCTGCGCGCCATCTTGCACACCGGTGTCGATCAGTGGTTCACGCAACTGGAGCAGCGTGACGAGGATTCGCCCGCTGACCGTCTGATTGCGAGCTTGGATAATGACCTTCCACGCGCGAAAGCCGTCAAATATCTAGCCCTTATTCTCGAAGCCATCGTTGAAAACTACGAGGAATATCGGGACTATAACAGCACGACAACACAGTCTGATCATGGCGAAATGTTGTACACGCTGCTGGACTTTTTGCGATTGCGTTCTGCTTACGATCGCGTGATGTGGAATCTGAAACCAATTCTATTCGCGCATGAAATCCTTGTGCGGCGAGGCCACAACGAAGCAGCCCAGATTTGGCGACGGGGCTTGGCCGAGCGTATCGGCGAAGAAGCGGAAATGTACATGCAACGATTGGACGCCCTGCAAACCGAACATGCAATGCGATTGTCATCAATCGGGGATCGAATCGGGGAACGCTTCCTGCGCCCCATGACCGTGGATCGCATGCGGGCTTTGGTGGAACCTGCTCTCTGCCATCCTGACGAATCGGAAGGTCAACGCGCATTTGAATTGCTTGAAGAAGAATCCAATCTATTGATGCGCGAGCCCTCCGGTTCCGGTCTGGAAGTGCCGAGCTGGTTGGTGGCTTTGGAAGATGAAGTGGAACAGATTCGACGTGTGCGCAAACTGGGCGTGATTGACGATGTCGGCCTGCTGATTCCTCGACGACGGCTAGACCTTGACCATTGGGAAGAAGAACTTGACTGAATCGACGTGCGTAATCCTGAGGCGCCGTCGCGAGAGAATGACTAAGGCTTAATGTCTAATGACTAAGGAAATCCCAAATCCTAATGACGAATGAACGCGGGTCTTTTTTCGGAGGACAACACGAGAATTCTAAGGTTGAAGCTCGAGTTCACTGTTTTCACTTTTTCATTCGTCATTCGTCATTCCTTAGACATTAGGCCTTAGTCATTCAAAGCTCGCTTCCCAGAATCGTGAACGGACATTCACAGAAAGTCGGGCCAAAGGCTATCACTCACCAACAGCCCGGCCCGCGTCAAACGCAACACCCCGTCGGGTTGCTCCAACATTCCGAGGTCGAGGTATCGCGCAATCGCGCCACCAGCCAATGTCTCCGGCGAGATTCCCGTTTCGTCGACAAATTCGTCAACATTCACTCCGTCGAGGCGTCGTAGTCCAAATACTAGACGTTCACGAGCGCGATCCTCCGCATTTAGTTCCTCGGATTCCATCACCGGCGATTCTCCGGCCAACACGCGTCGCAAATACGTCGTCGTGCTGCGATGATTCGTTTCACGCCGACCATCCGTGTAACGGCTGGCCCCGGGACCGACGGCAAAATACGGTTGCCCGCGCCAATACGTTTCGTTATGGCGGCAACGGTAGCTGGGTTGAGCAAAGTTCGAGACTTCGTAATGTTCGTAGCCCGCATCGGTCAACGCATCGATTGCCCATTCGAACATGGCACGCTGCAGTTCGTCGTCAACTTCGCGAAGGCGATTCTTGTTCAGTTCACCCCAGAATCGTGTGCCTTGTTCGTACGTTAGCCCGTAAGTCGAGATATGTTGTGGGCCTAAGTCGATGGCTGTCTTGAGATCTCGCTTCCAATCGTTCAAGGATTCGTTTGGTGCGGCGAACATGAGGTCGATGGACACGTTTTCGAATGCGCGCTGAGCAGCCATGATCGCCTGCCGCGCGGCGTCCGCCGAGTGTTTTCGATCAAGACTGGCGAGCTTCGTATCGTCAAACGATTGAATCCCCAGACTAACTCGGTTTACCCCCGCTGTGACTAGCACGTCGGTGCGGGCCTCGTCGAGTGATTCTGGATTCGCCTCCACCGAGTATTCGTAATCTTGCGTTCGCGGAAACCAATGAGCCAACATGGTGAGAAGTCTCTTTAAGTCGGCCGCCGCCAATTCCGTGG
>CBDUAB010000181.1:0-6708 GCA_965365045.1 uncultured Planctomycetales bacterium | reverse complement strand
AAATGGATCGGCCGCGTCCTCGGTCGCCACTACGGCAGCCGGCTGCGTGGTGGGTGGCAAATTACCCGGATCGAGCGATTCTCGGGACATGTCCGCCGCGGTGTTTCTCTCAAGACGGCTTGGGTCATTTGACGGCGCTGCACGCCAAGCCAAAGTTTGCGCCCTATACAAATTCAGTTGGAACAGCACGCACGCTGAAATCAATAGGATTGCAGCCACGCCACCTAATGCGATTATCCGTGACCAGGCTCGGCGGCGAATTGTAGCCGCACATTTCTTAGTACTGTTTGGTTCTATTGCGGGCGAGACCGGTCTGTCTGTCGAGCCGGCCGAGATGGCTGACGTCACTGCCGCACGATGCTGATCGCTCAACCGAAGCCGCTCGCTGTTATCAAAGCTTGTTTGCAACGATTCAATGGTCGCACGCGTCCGTCTTACAATTTCCTGTAGTTCGGGCGACTGTTCGAGTCGTGATTCGAACTCGCGCTTGTCAGCGGGTTCAAGCTCGTCAAAAACGTATGCGGTGACGGTTGGATCATCGGGATCGAAAATCATCGCTTGGTTCCCTTACCATTTGAATGGGTCTAAATCTCGCGTTTGGCCTACGGCAGCTTTGCTGGCCGTCACTCGATCTGTTGGCTGGCTAACTGCTGTCGCAATGTGTGTAATCCCTGATGCAGCAAATAACCGACATTCGACACACTTAGACCAGTAATCTCGCTGATTTGCCGATATCTCAGGCCGTGCTCGATCTTCAATCGAAGCACTTCTTGCTGTTTCTCGGGCAGACGGTTGAGCATCTCGCTGGCGTGGCTCGCGTCTTCTTGCCGCTCAGCCGCCATGGCCGGGTCCGGAGCGCCTGATTGCGCCGCTTCGGCAGCACTGGGAGGCAGTGAACTCATACGCTGCTCCTTCTTACAAACGTCAAGAGCTCGATTCCGACACACCGTATACAACCAGGCCGCCACATGGTCTTTCGTGCGCGCGGTATCTTCTCGACAGAGTCGCACAAATACATCCTGAACGATGTCCTGTCCGCGCTCCACATCTCCGACCAGGCGAGTGGCATAGCGGACCAACGGCGCCTCGAACTGTTCGAAAACCGCGTGTAACCACGCGGAATCCTGGCCGTTTTCTAAGTGGTTCATGACAACGCTTGATTGGACAACCGAGATTTCCTATAGGTACAACGATCGGGCGTTGGATTTCTTAGGTGATTATTGTATTTTTTTTGAGCCGCTACACTGGGGAGGTACTTGGTTCGCGGCGCTCGTTCGTCATCTATCAATTCTTCGTCAACTATTAATCCTTCGGCTCTGCCAAATCTCGGTTCGTCAAGTGCCCACCGTTGCATCGCAGACCGTGATCTTACTTGGCCAGCGAGTTCATGCACCCACCAGTTTCGAATCCGCGACGTCACTGCTAAACTTGTCCAGTGCGTTTCCGAGAGTAGCCACCAAATGAGGCCCCAGGAATGACGCTTCCGGTCTGACCAAGCAACCTTGGCTATATCCTCTGGTTGCATAAAGACCGTAGGACAGGCTTGTAACCTGTTTTTACAGCGTCAAACGCGCTTCAATCATTTGTCGGTAGAAACCACGTTTAGTGAATTGTGCGAACGAGTTGTCAAAACGATTTTCGATCGCAGTAATCGCGACAGGTTACAAACCTGTCCTACGTTTTTTGCAACGCTGGGGTATAGTCTGTCTTCATGTCGCAGCATCCAACCACAAGTTCCGACTATTGGGACAGCGAATTATTTGTCCTTCAAGGCAATGATCGATCTGAGTTGCTCGCGCAAGTTTGCCAACTCGACGCATACCTCGTGAATTATCCAGATGTAAGGCTGGTGGACCTCGCCTCCGCAATCAACAGCCAGTTGGCCGATAGCGAGTTGCGCCTGGGCCTGGTGGCAGATTCGTCAAGCAAATTACGCCGTCATTTGCAACGGGCCAAAGACAAACTTGAAAACCCCAAGTGCCAGCGGATTCGCGATGTGACCGGCTTGTACTTTACCGCGGAGCCGCTTTACCGACAGGGTGGCTTGGCGTTTCTCTTTCCTGGCGAAGGTTCTCAATACCCAGGAATGCTGACCGGTATGCCGGATGCGTTTCGCGTCGTACGTGACGTGCTGGCACGCTGCGAATCCAGTGCGGGTGACGTCGTTGGCGGCTTGTTGCAACGATTGCTCGAAGCCCCACCAAAAGAAACGCAAGACGGCGCGAATCACACTGCCGGCAATGATCAATCGAACTTGGCCGGCAGCTTGAGTACCAACATACTCAGTGTCCTGATCGGAAACTGGGTTTTCAGTCGCGTTGCGGAACTGTTGGGATTGGAACCGTGCGCCGTGGCTGGTCATAGTGCTGGCGAACTGTCGGCCTTGGGCCATGCAGGCGTATTGCAATCGGACGAAGAGATCATTGAGTTAGTCAAAGCCACGCATGTGATGGACGAACAGATTGGGCGGCTTCAAGAACCGGCTGGGTTACTCGCGCTGGGTACATCCCGTGAAAAAGCCGCCGCGATTCTTGCCGATGCCAATCTGCCGCTGACTGCCGAGGGCCAGCCGACGGCCTTTGTGGCGATGGACAACTGCCCGCATCAATCCATACTGGTCGGCGTTCCGGCGGCCATCGAACGCATCGAAACATTGCTGCAAAAACAGAGTGTGATTTATGAGAAATTGGATTTGGATCGTCCCTACCACACGCGGTTGTTCGAACCATTGATGGGACCATTTCGCGACATGTTCGCGAAGGCCCACTTCGAATCGCCGCGCCGAAAAATCTACTCTTGCACGACAGGAGAACTCTTTCCGCTGGCTGGCGACGAGATACGGAAACTGACGGTCGAACACTGGGTTTCTACCGTCGAATTCACACGGATGATTCAACGCATGTACGAGGATGGCACGCGTGTCTTTTTGGAAGTCGGACCGCGCGGAAATCTGAGCGCTTTTGTCGAAGACACCCTTCGAGGCCGACCGGCGGAAGTCGTTCCCATCAACGTGCCGCGCATGTCACCATTGGCGCAGCTAAACCATATGGCCGCTCGATTGAGCGCACATTGCGTCCCGATGCAACTTGGCCCGCTGTACGCCGAACGCGACGTGCGGGATTTAGAGTGGTTGCCCTTCAATCGGCCCGGCAGGCAAACTTCTGACAATCGCAGTGACGAAATGACCACGGCCGAGGACGATAGCGCGCCCGCCGCCTCTTCGCCGCATACCGAGCCACCCACCGTTCCGCCTCCAAATCAATTGTCAACGCCGCAAATCGGCAAGCCGGCGCCGCAAACTACTCGGGACAAGTCGCAGTTGATGTCCCGTTATCAGTCGACCATGCGACAATTCTTGCAAACGCAAAAAGAGGTCATGAGTAGTTTTCTCGAGCGCAAGTTGCAAAAGACACCGAGACGCAAAAATGTGCGTCGCGCTGAGTCCCGTTTAGCACGGCGCGCGCTTGCTGGAGTTCAAACCAACCATCAGACAACGGCCGCAACATCGGCGGAATCGGCGCCGGTGACGCGACAGCCACTTCTTGGCGAACTGCAGGTTCACGAGCCGGGGCAGCGTTTGGTAATGCGACGCAGACTGGAACTGAAAGCCGAACCGTACGCCGATCACCATACGGTCGGCGGCCAAAGCATCAGTCAAGTCGATCCGAACCAGCACGGCCTGCCGGTCATGCCGATGACATTCACGTTGGAAATGATGGCCGAAGCGGCCGTCACGCTGTTTCCGCAAATGGTCGTCGTGGCACTCCGTGACGTCCGCCTCCAGCGTTGGTTGGCTTTTTATGTTGAAGACCCCGTCAGCATTGAACTCACGGCACACGTCGTTGAGCCTGATGAGCCCGTCAATCACAATAAGTTGGTCAAGCACAATAAGTCGGTCAAGCACAAAGAGACCGTCAAGCGCGATAAGGCCAAAGCCGCTCCGGATCAGGTTGTTGTTAAAGTGGACATCCGCGATTTGGGCAATTCGGGCACAGGACCGGGTGCCGGTGGCGGACTAGCGGCGGCCGGTGAAATCGTTCTTGCGCCGAATTACGCGGCGCCTCCGCAAAGTCCCCCGATACCTTTCGAACTTACGAATCCCCGACCTTTCCGCATAACCTTGAAAAACCTCTATGACAATCTGTTTCATGGTCCGTTGTTTCAGGGTGTCAGGTCACTTGACACTTATGGTGACCGACAAGTCGTTGGCACGGTAGCAGTCCTCACCCGCAAGGGGCTGTTTGCTGACGATGCGGATCCCAGTTTCCTGTTGGATCCCGTGACCTTGGATACGGCCATGCATCCGCTCGCCGCATGGCATTTGGAGCAGTCGGATCAGTCGGGACGCATCATGCTGCCATTCGCCTTGGATCGAGTCGACTTCTATCAATCGTGCCCAGCGGTTGGCGAGCAATTCGTTTGCCGTGGGCTCCTACGCAAAGAGACCCCGCGCTACGTTGTGCAAGACTTGGATGTTGTCAACACGGAGGGCAAACTGTGCTGGCGAATGTCGGGCATTCGACTGTGGCGTTTCTATTTGCCCTTTGACGGGGTCAATTTCCACGGACCGAAAGACATTTACTACCTCAGCAAGGAATGGCCCGAGGCGGTTACCGTCGACACCAACGCACCACAGGCTGCCTGTGTCCGTCTCAACATGCCGAACGACTTGACACAGCCTGCCATACAATGGGCGGCAAGCAAAGTGATACTGAGTCCGCGAGAGCAACGAGAGTTTGCCGCGCTGGACGGTAGTGACAAGGAAAAAGCAGATTGGCTGTTCCGTCGCGCCTCGTGCAAAGACGCCGTGCGCAAGCTGTTCCTCAAAGCGATGAACAAAACGATGTTTGTGGCGGATATCGAAGTCGTCGCATCTGCTGGCGGTTGGTCGACGCAGCCGCGCGATGCCTTTACCGACATTCGTTTTCCGCAAGTGGCGGTCGCACATGCGGACGGTTGTTTTGTGGCAATCGCCGCACTCGACGGTACTCCGGGTGTCGCGGTGGCATCATTGAGCGACACCGCGGATGATCACGCGAACTTACTTTCCGATGAGGAGCGGGCTCTTTCCGCACACTTGGACAACGAGGAAACCGAAGCACTATTGCGCTTGCATTGTGCCAAGCAGGCGGTCGCCAACTCGCTAGGCGCCGCAGCGAAAGCCGACGACATGGATAAACTGAGGCTTCACGATGTTGCGCGCGATGGCATGGTTCGTGTTGAGTATCACGATGGAAAAGTCGTGTCAGTCACAACGACGAGTAACGAGCATGTCGTCGTAGGATCGGTAGTGCGACGAGAATAACGCGAGCGGTCTTGTTGATCGGACGGCACTCGGTTCGGCTCATTGAAAGTAGTTGGGGTGATGTGATGATTCAGGTCCAAGACTTCCACAAATCGTACCGGGACACGTTGGCCGTCTCGGCACTGTCGTTCCAAGTCGAGCGCGGAGAGGTACTTGGCCTTGTGGGCCCAAACGGCGCCGGAAAAACGACCACACTGAAAGGAATCACCGGAATCATCCGACCAACTAAGGGCCGGATAGTTGTGGCGGGACACGACATTGCCCATGATCCGGTTTCAGCAAAGAAAAAACTTGCCTACGTTCCCGATGATCCAAGATTGTTCGAGGCTCTAACGGTATGGGAGCACCTGGAGTTTGTCGCCGCAACCTATAGGGTTCCCGATTTTGTCCAAAGCGCCGAACAACTGCTTGATCAGTTCGAACTGACCGACAAGAAAAACACGACTGCCCAAGAGTTGTCGCGAGGCATGAAACAGAAGGTGACAATCTGCTGTGCCTATCTGCCTCGCCCAGATGTCATTCTGTTCGACGAGCCGCTCAATGGATTGGACCCCCGCGCGATCCGCACGTTCAAAGAATCCGTCGCGGCGCAAGCTGATGGCGGAGCCGCAATCATCATTAGCTCACACCTTCTGTCCGTGGTCGAAGACATGTGTAGCCATTTACTGATTTTGGATCGTGGAGTCAAGAGATTCTGTGGCCCAATCAACGAGGCACGTCGTGCATTTTCCGCGGACAGCAGCAAGGAATCTCTGGAGGACATTTTCTTTCGCCTCACCGAAAGCTGACACCAACATGGATCAATCGTTGCTGCTGCTACTGAAGCTTCGTTTTGTCGGAGGTCTGCGACGAAAACTATGTACGGTAACAACTCCACGCGGCTTGGTACTTGTCTTCATAGCTGTCTCACTGGTCTTGTGGTTTGGCCTTTCACTTTCACAGTCTTCCGGATCAAAGACCTTCGACGCAGGTGAGGCCGTCCAGGAAAACATGCCGCTCGTTCTTTTTGGCATGTGTCTGATAAACATAGCCTTGAGTTCAGGTTCACCAATTTATTTCAGCCCTGCCGAGGTTAATTTTCTCTTCAGCGGACCGTTCACACGGCGATCATTGCTGCTGTACAAGTTTAGTTCTTACGTTGCCGGTGCCGTCATGACTGCTGCCTTGGTTGGGCTCTTGCTGCCCCGGCATACCAGTGCCTTCGTGGGATGTTTCTTGATACTCGTGTTCATGCAACTTGTCAGCGTCTCGGCCAGCTTGGCCATTCATTCGATGAGCGCGAAATCGGCATGTCGCTTGATGGCATTTCTTGGGTTGATGGTTGTCGTACTCTTTTTCGTACAAATGGCGGTCGAAGGAATTGGCCAAGGGCCGCTGAATTCATTTCAGGTCTCTTGGATCGG
>CBDUAB010000180.1:0-6713 GCA_965365045.1 uncultured Planctomycetales bacterium | reverse complement strand
GCTTACACATTCGGCGACGAGCTTAGATGTTGGTTTGGATTGGAGCGATGACTGAATCAACGTGCTCAAAGATGGGCGGCGTTGAGGAGAATGACTAATGTCTAAGGACTAAGACATTAGTCATTCAGACGACGCCTCCCGAAATCTCAAACGGTCATCTCTCCCCGTCTTCGTCGCTAGCATCATCTCTCCGCATTCGACTTTGCCGGTTATTCCGAACTTTTTGGTCAGGTTGCCTGCGCAAGTTGACGATACTCAAATCCGTTGCGTTATCGCTTTGCTTGAGCGATGACCAGCACGGGGTCGGAGGCACAACGTACTTCCGGTGTCCGTGCTTGTATGTCGATTTTGGTGTGGTCACGAATCACACCAGTCTGTCCAAGGGGGGACGGAGAATGATCAAGCCGGTTCGTCTATTGAGTCTTGGGGTGTGCGCTGCGATCGGTGGCGCTGCGGCCTTCGTAATCGCCACACAGAAAATAGACGGGGAGATTCTTCCTGAATCACCCCCGCCTCAAGGAATTGCTTTGGAAAGTGAGCCCAGACCGCAAGTTGAGCGGGCACCGGCCACACCGATTCAAGACACGGACGTATTCACAGCGCCATCAGACGAAATACCTTCGTTCGAGCCGCGTATGGCCTCAGCAACCGATGATGATCTGACTTTCAACGAACGCGCTAGTGGTTTCGCCGGCGCTATGGCGCCCGTTGATGAGCCACCGCTCGTGCCGGTGCCAGATACTCAGGCAGTTGCGGCTGCGAATTACGTTGTCCAAAACGATCATTGGAACGAAACTCCAAACGATAGCTCCAACTACATCACAGACAGTATTGACACGACGTACGCGATTCCTGAAATGGCTGCAACACAACCGGTCGTGCAATCGACCAATGCAGTTGTGGTCAATTCGGAATCTGAAAACGAGGAAAACACTCAGCTGTATGTCGTGCGCGATCCACATAACGCGGAGCCTGTATTTACCTTACGATTGGGACGGACGGAGTCGTCTCGGATTGCCACGGAGGATAAGGGTTTTGTTTCCAAGTCACAATCGGCGCGGCGACGCAGCGTTCCGGCCGAATCGCCTCAGGCAAGTCTGTTTGTGGATGTTGATGAACACGACCTGATTTGCACCATCGACGCGCAACATTTTGAGCTGCGAGACTTGCTGACGCTAGTAGCAGAACGGGCCGGAATTCCGATTCACAGTACGCAGCATGTTAGGGGTTTGGTCTCCGCGCACATCAAAGACGTGCGACTAGAAGACGCAATTCAGCAGATCATTATGCCACTTGGCTTTTCAGTCGGTGTGAATGGCAATGCGTTGATCGTCGGATTGCATAACGAAGTGCGTGGATTTGATCAAAGACTAAACGGATTTGACGAGTTGGGACGAAACGGAATCGCGGGCAGACCGCAAGCGGTACGTCTCGTTGGTCATCATGGCGATGTAGCTACCACTGGCGACGTTACCCAAACGGTTTGGGCTGAGGACGAAAGGCCTCTTCCGCTGCATGCGATTTCCCGGTCCGCCGTGCCGGCAGAGTCCGGTCCCGCAGTGCCGACGGCAACCAGTCCACGGCGTCTGCCGGAAGTGGACGACGGTAAATCACCGGTCAGAGCAGCGCTGGATAGCGATGAGACAAAAGTCTTTGCTGTAATCGCCGAACGCGCCCTGACAATGATGCAGGAAGGCCACTACCGAAAAACCGTCGAAATGTTATCACAGCTAGTCAGCGATCATGGTCAATCCGCTCAACTGTTCGCTCTATTGGGCGAGGCGTACTATCACTGTGACGAATACCGGGCTGCCGAGATTTCGTTGATCCGGTCTTTGGAACTTTACCGGAACGACGCGCGTACGAACTATTTCATGGGATGCACATTTCGCGCTCTCGGCAATCGTCAGCGTGGCCAGCATTATTTGTTGCAAGCACACCACTTGGATCCCATGTACCCGCCCGTCGTCAATGCGCAGGCCCTTGCACCTCGTTGATGCGTCGAACTTTAGGGCTTTCATCTACGTGGGCGAGCACTTAGGCTTTGGGCTACGTTCGATTTGGGGATTCTTGCGTCCTTGCCCGGCTTTTTCATCTCGCGTTCGCATGCCACGTTCCTTTGTTTTGAAAACCGATGCCTGACGCTCCTAAACTCAACGTGCTGTTTCTCTGTACCGGCAATTCTTGCCGCAGCCAAATGGCCGAAGGTTGGGCCAAGAGCCTGCTAGACGACAAGATCGTGGCTTATTCTGCTGGCATCGAAAAACACGGGCTCAATCCGAACGCCGTGGCCGTAATGAAGGAGGTGGGCGTCGACATAACGCGGCAGCAATCCAATACAGTCGACGAATTACCAACGCGCGAATTCGATTTGGTGGTGACGGTATGCGGACACGCGGATGAGTATTGTCCAGTTTTTTCGGCTTCCACGCGCGTTGCGCACGTTGGTTTCGACGATCCTCCGAAATTGGCCAAAGACGCAGCGAGCGAGGAAGAAACGCTAGGGCACTATCGTCGCGTCCGCGATGAAATTCGGGCGTTCATTGCGAGTTGGCCCGAAGGTTTACCGGATGTTGGCCCGCAGGCTAAATCGACAAGATGACTATTATGGGTAAGTGAATCGGCATGCAGTTCTTGTTGCATTCGACTATCACGATCGTTATGCACGCGGTGATCGTGGTGGCGATCAGTGTCCGCGTGATCATGAAGCGACCCGCGACGGGTGTTGCTCTCGCCTGGCTCCTACTCGTCGCGGCGATCCCATTCGTGGGTGCTCTCATTTATCTGTTCATCGGAGAACGCCGGATCGGCCTTCGCCGCGCCAAACGGATCGCCAAGCTGCGGACGGAATTCAAGCGAATCACCGAGATGGCGATTCACGAGGGCCTCATCGACGTGGACTGGTCACGGCACGTTCCCGCCGCGCAGGGTATGGACCGGCTCGGGCGGACAATGGGTGGCGCGCCTACCGTCCGTGGCAGCAGTTTTCGGATGTACAACGACACGCAGGAAATACTTGGTGCCCTTGTTAGCGACGTGGATGCAGCGCGGACAAGTGTCTTAATGGAGTTTTACATTTGGAACGAAGGCGGCGCGGCGGATCAGGTTTTGGAGGCCGTCATTCGCGCCGCCAAGCGAGGTGTTTCCTGCCGGCTGCTCGTCGACGCACTCGGTGCCCGTCCGTGGTGGAAGGGTGGGCAACCGCAGCGGCTGCGCGACGCAGGTGTCGAGGTGCAACATGCCCTACCGGTCGGAGTGTTTCGTACTTTTGTCGGTCGCACGGACCTGCGCGTTCACCGCAAAATTGTGGTTGTTGACGGCGACGTAGCTTGGACGGGAAGTATGAACCTCGTAGACCCTCGCTTCTTTAAACAGGACTCGGGCGTCGGCGAGTGGGTTGATGCCATGGTCCGCCTCGAGGGTGCCGTTGTGGCCCCGTTGGCCGCCACCATGATCGGCGACTGGATACTAGAAACCGGCGAGCCATTCGGTGCGTTGATTGAAAGCGCGGGCCTTAGACTAGTCGCACCCAACGGTCCGGCAGATATTCAGGTTATCCCGTCGGGACCGGGACAAACGGACGACGGCCTGCTGCAGATGGTGCTCGCATTAATCAATGCCGCTCGCGACGAACTGATCCTCACCACGCCCTATCTGGTACCGGACGAGTCATTACTCCGGGCGATACGAGGCGCGGCTGGACGTGGCGTCAAAGTGTCATTGATTGTACCGGAGAAGGTCGACTCTTTCCTCACTCGCTACGCCAGTCGGTCTTACTACACCGACCTTCTGGACGTCGGTGTGGACATCTACCTATTCCGGGGCGGGCTCTTACACACGAAGTCAATCACGGTCGACGGGTCGCTGTCGATGTTCGGCACCGTGAATCTCGACATGCGAAGTCTATGGCTGAATTACGAGGTCTCGCTGTTCGTCTACGAGGCCGAGTTTGCGAATGACCTGCGCGCGCTGCAGCAGACTTACATCGCGGACTCGGACCTCGTCGATCCTGCGGTGTGGGGCTCTCGATCGTTCAAAGAGCGTTTCCTAGAGAATACGTTGCGCCTTGTTAGCCCCATCCTCTAGATGCGCGCACGCAGACACACAAATGTGCTGGTGAAGGCCAACTACTTACCGAAGAGAAGTCGGTTACGGCGGGCACGACGCTGGGCACGAAGCTTAGCACGGCGCTTAATCGCGCTGGGCTTTTCGTAGTACTCGCGGCGTCGCATCTCTTTCTTGATACCGCTACGTTCAACAAGCTTGCGGAAACGACGAACTGCCTCCTGAATGCTCTCACGGTCACGAACGACGAGCTTTACCACTTTTACTCCTATCTCTGTGTTTACCTAGCAAACGTACCACCACTGAGGTTAGCCTCGTATTTTAGGCCACTTCCGGAAGGTGTGTCTACCCGTAACAAAGGCAACGATTATTCCGATTGCGGCTGCTCCAAATGTGGCTTCTGGTGGCCGACGAATCGGAAAAACCGCTACGACCTCAACGTTTCTTGGCCGTAAATCTAGCAGACCCGCGGCAAAATTGGGCGATTCCGCGTCCGTGTGCCGATCAATTCCGAGTCTAAGTAGCAATTGCGGAGGCCATTTCTTGCCGGCCATTTCGGCCTCCCACGAGCCGCGAACTTTCCGTACCACTGAAGTATCTGAGGACCTCAATGCCGGATATCGACGTCACCACCAACCTGCTTAGTGATTTGGACACCCGCCAGGACGAAGTGATTCGTGATCTTGACGAATTAAACCGGCAGATCGAAAAGCTAACGCGGGAATGGACGCAGGGATTCGTGGAAATCAACGACGCCGCGTGAATCAGCGCGAGTGATCCTGGAGGCCTTTGCGGAAAATGACTAATGTCTAAGGACTAATGACTAAGTAAATCCGAATGTCTAATGACGAATGAACATCGGTGGTTTCCCGATGAAAACGCCAACATTCCAAGGCTCGAATCCTCTTGTTTCTCGGTTTTTGCACCCACTTTGGCATTCGTCATTAGTCATTCCTTAGTCATTAGGCCTTGGACATTCGTCATTCATAACACGCGTTCCAGATTCGTGAACCGTCATCTTTTGGTCACGATCGGGACGCATCACGACTATCCTCCGCTATCCTCCGCCGGGCGTCTGCTACAATAACTGAAACGGTTTCCTTGCCGATTGGTGGCGATAGCAACGCACATCGGTTTTTGGGTTTCGACGCCGATCAGTTAAAAGTGAGCCGCCATGAGTTCCGGTGACGTTCAAGCCGTCGAGAAAATCAAAGCAGCGTACGAACAGATCAAACGTGAGTTGGCTAAGACGATTGTCGGCCAACACGATGTGATCGAAGAACTGATGATCGCGCTCTTTGCCCGCGGTCACTGCTTGTTGGTCGGCGTGCCTGGGTTAGCCAAAACGTTGATGGTGCGCTCGCTGGCGGAAGCTTTGTCGTTGGATTTCAAACGCATTCAGTTCACGCCCGACTTGATGCCATCAGACATTACCGGTACGGAAGTTATCCAGGAAGACAAAGCGAGCGGCACGCGTGCCTTGCGTTTCCTACCTGGCCCGATCTTCGCCAATGTCATCCTGGCGGATGAGATCAATCGTACGCCGCCCAAGACCCAGGCCGCGTTACTGGAGGCGATGCAAGAACAACAGGTCACCATCGGCGGCGAAAAGCACCTGCTTGCGAATCCATTTTTTGTGTTGGCGACCCAGAATCCCATCGAACAGGAGGGAACGTATCCGTTGCCAGAAGCACAGCTCGATCGATTCATGTTCCAAGTGTGCATCGAATCCCCCGCCGAAGAGGAAGAGCTTGAGATTGTCAAACGCACCACGTCCGATGTTGAGTCCGAAGTCAGACAAACTCTGAGCGCCGACGAGATTCTGGAACTTGCCAAGGTCGTACGCCAGGTTCCCGTCGCCGATCACATCGCCCGTTATGCGTTGCATCTTGTCCGCCGGACGCGTCCGGATTTGCCGGACGCTCCGGATTTCATCCCGCAAAACGTCAGGTGGGGCGCTGGTCCACGCGCGAGCCAATGCCTGGTCTTGGGCGCCAAGGCGCGGGCTGTCCTGCACGGGCGATACCATGTAGGTTGCGACGACATCCGCGCCGTCGCGTTGCCGGTGTTACGGCATCGCATACGGCTCAATTTCAACGCAGATGCCGAGGGTGTCACGGTGGACCAACTCGTTCGGCGTCTGATTGACACGGTTCCCGAAAACGATGGCAAACCCGCAGTCGGTCACGTCCCCGAAGTATTTCGATCCGCGGACGCTAGCCAGGCTCGCTAGTCTGCGGCTGAGAGCGCGGCACATTGTCGAAGGCTATGTGGCCGGATTGCATCGCAGCCCGTTGCGCGGTTATTCGATCGAGTTCTCCGAACACCGAGAATACGTTCCTGGCGATGATCTGCGTCACGTCGACTGGAAAGTCTTTGGTCGCACCGACAAGTTCTACGTCAAACAGTACGAAGACGAAACGAATTTGTTATGTTACCTCGTTGTCGATGGCAGCGAGAGCATGATGTACAGCAGCACGGCCGCCAGCTTTTCGAAATGGGAGTACGCCCAGTCGCTGGCCGCCGCTTTGGCATGGTTGATCGTTTCGCGGCAAGACGCCGTGGGCATGACCATCGTGGATGAGGGAATCCGCCACCAGATTCCAACGGCCAGCAGCGCGCCCCACATCAACCAAATAATCGACGCG
>CBDUAB010000179.1:0-6737 GCA_965365045.1 uncultured Planctomycetales bacterium | reverse complement strand
CTTGTGTTGCACACCGGAGGAGTTTACCTGCGTGCAACTTCCAAAGCTGGCTGGTAGTTCCGTCAGTCGCCATGGCTCCTTCAGGATGACACAAATAGCGTTTTCAGTTTGAGTTATATAACACCGCATTCAACGTGTCGCGACAGCACTTTCCGACTGCAAGTGAGTGAACGTCTGATGAACAAAAAAGCTTCAATAGTCACCGTTTCTGGTTGTTTACTAATGTTCGCCAGCTCCTTAACGGTGGCCAGCGAATTACGTCGGGTGAAATACAACAATCCCGGCTTGGTCGTCGATCTGGGCGTTGGACTATGGGCTTGGCCGCTGCCAATGGACTACGACGAAGACGGCGACCTGGACCTTGTCGTCTCGTGCCCGGACAAGCCGTACAACGGCACTTATTTTTTTGAGAACACACAAGGCAACGTCAAAATGCCAGTGTTCCAGCCCGCCAAACGCATCAGCCGTGGCCTGCGTAACGTGCAAGTCTCTTACATCGACGGCGTCCCCCGCGTCCTAAGCCCAGGTCGGGAATATCACCGTTTTCTTTCTGCCGGATTGGATGATTCAATCGAGTTGCCGGCGAAAAGCAACTTCCATCAGGTCGTCGGCAAGCACAGCACGAAAATCCGCGATCATCAATGGAGCTATTGCGACTTTGACGCCGACGGCGCGCTGGACATACTCGCCGGCATCGGTGACTGGAGTGACTACGGCTGGGACGACGCGTTCAACGAAGCAGGGCAGTGGACGCACGGACCACTGCACGGCTTTGTTTATCTTATCAAGAACCAAGGAACGAACGCGAAACCGCATTACGACGAGCCTGAAAAGCTGACGGCTAGCGGCCAATTGATCGATGTGTACGGTCGGCCATCACCGAATTACGCCGATTTTGATGGCGATGGCGACTTCGATCTGCTCTGCGGTGAGTTTCTCGATGGATTTACCTACTTTGAAAACGTAGGGAATCGCCAAACGCCGAAATTCCACCAGGGCAAAAGATTGGCCAGTGAAGACGGCGTACGTCTGACCATGGACTTGCAAATGATTCTGCCTGTCGCCATCGACTGGGACGGCGACGGTGATAACGATCTGATTGTCGGTGACGAAGACGGCCGTGTGGCACTGGTGGAACATACGGGCCAAGTCCAAAATGGCGTGCCTGTATTTCGCGAGCCTGTTTACTTTCAACAGCAAGCGGACAGCGTGATGTGTGGAGCCCTTTCGACACCCTGTGGAATTGACTGGGACGGTGACGGAGATGACGATTTGCTGTGCGGCAACACGGCGGGCTACATCGTTTACTACGAAAACTTAGGCCGCTCGGACGACCAAGCAAGCACCACTCCACGCTGGGCGGCCCCCGTGCGGCTGACCGTGAACAACGAACCGATTCGAATTCAAGCTGGTCCGAACGGCTCCATTCAGGGACCTTGTGAAGCGAAATGGGGCTACACGACGTTGACGGCCGGCGATTGGGACCACGATGGATTACCCGACATACTTGTCAATTCGATTTGGGGCCGAGTCGTGTGGTATCGCAATGTCGGCACCCGCGCGCAGCCCAAGCTTGCGGCGGCACGGTCGATCGAAGTTGCCTGGCCTGAACAGCCGCCGAAACCGGCCTGGAATTGGTGGAACCCAGACCGATCCGAGTTGGTGACGCAATGGCGAACGACGCCGGTCATCGCCGACTTTAATGGCGACGGCCTAAATGACCTGGTGATGTTGGATCATGAGGGATTCTTGGCCCTCTACGAGCGTCGTCGCCAAAACGACCAGCTAGTCTTGCTGCCTCCCGAGCGTGTTTTTGTTGATCGGTCCGGTGCGCCAATTCGGTTGAATGATAAAACGGCCGGAGGGAGCGGGCGTCGCAAGTTATCGGTCACGGATTGGGACGGAGACGGTTTGTTGGATGTACTGGTCAACAGTAAAAACGCTGACTGGTTCCGACAGATCGAATCAACGGATGGAAAGTACGTGCTCGAAAACATGGGTGCGATTGGCGAGCGTGAAATCTCGAGCCACACGACAAGTCCGACGACAGTTGATTGGAATCGCGATCAAGTTCCCGATTTGCTGGTCGGCGCCGAAGACGGTTTTTTGTACTACTTGCCGAATCCGCGGTCGGCGAGATGAGTGATCCGTGCCTCAACGAAGAGGTTGCGCAATGTAACGTAACGTGGGTCACTCTTGCCGAGAGTGACCGGTGCGACGTCACAACAACGGCGCAGTCGGTGTTCAGTCCATGCGATTGCCTACTGGGAAACGGCGCTGGCGACGCACGGCTCGCTCTGGTCACTCTCGGCAAGAGTGACCCACCAACTATTCTGGCGCGTATCAAACCGACATGAGAATCGGCATTCTTGCAGACACGCATGATTACCTCGACCCGCAGGTTTTTGAACACTTCGAAAACTGCGACGAGATTTGGCACGGCGGTGACTTCGGCAGTGTCGAGTTGGCCCAGCAACTTCGCGAATTCAAGCCGTTACGTGGTGTTTATGGCAACGTCGATGATCAAGCCTTAAGAGATCTCTTTCCTGAAAACGATCGGTTTGACTGCCAAGGAGTGTCCGTTTGGATGACGCACATTGGAGGCCGGCCGGGCAGATACGATCGCCAGGTGGCGAAAATGCTTGCTCAGGATGCGCCGCAACTATTCATTTGCGGCCATTCCCACATATTGCGAATTGAACAAGACAAGAAGCACGGCGGTATGATCTATCTCAACCCAGGTGCCGCCGGCAATCACGGCTTTCATTTAGTTAAAACTATCGTGACCCTTGAGTTCGTTGCGGGACGGATGGGGAACCTCAAAGTGATCGAGCTGGGCGCCCGTGGAGCTCGACGCGCTAAGACTCGAACAGGATGACACAAAGGGTGCAAGCGTATTAGCTTAAGTTGCTTGAATGCGATCCCAGGCGTCTTGAATAAGCTTCTTGTGATCGTCCTTTGCCAGCAGCTTTATCGCTTCATCCTTGCTGACCCAACAGCGTTTTCGCTCGTCCATGTCCGCCCATTCCTCGTCGCACTGGTGAACATGCACCAGTAGCGCAACGACCGCCAACGTCTCTTCCCATTTCAGGTATTCGTAACTGCCGATAGGCTTGTCCATGATTTTGCCGTGCAGTCCCGCTTCCTTCAATGTTTGTCTCTGGATTGTTTCGGAAACCGTATCTTCCGATCTGATCGTGCCTTTGGGAAGGCTCCACTTCTGCGTCTTCTTGGATGTGATCAGACAGAATTCGATTTGCTCACCGTCATTCCGGTAGGGAATGGCACACGCCTGATAGAAGCGACTTGAATCGTACATCGTGATAGTTTTTGATTTATTTGATTCTTACGAACGCCAAACCGCTTTCGAGATTTCGCGGTAGCTCCCACTTTCGCTATACCGCAGCCGGTCAGGCGCCGCGGTATTTCTTCGCCTTTCCAGACAAGACTGCGATTCCTTATTCTAACATCCGCGATTGGCGCTGTGGAAACACACCCATTAACGGCATCGTACGAATATTCGGCTGGGAATTCGCCCTTGGCAGCGCCGGGAGCCGCGATAAAGAGCATAAACGTCACAATTGACACTCCATGGAGTGGGCTCATTTTCTTGGTGAGTCCCGCTCGGCTCGCGGGACCCACGTGCGGCACGGCGAACAAACTCGTTAACCCACCCACATCCTGAGCGCGACAACGATGAATAACACGTACATCGCGAGTATCGGATACGCAACGATGCGAACCCGTAATGGACTGGGACGCCTGACGAGATATATGCAGCCACAGACCGTCAAGATCATCTCCAGCGGCGCCATGATCCAGCCAAATCGTTTGGGATCCCAGTACGACACGGGGCTTTCGAATCGCCAAACCGAGAGCGGCAAAAAATGTCGATGGCCGTCATCGTGGTGCAGGGGAAGATCGCACGCAAAGTGCAGTAACATGCTGCCGAACAACACGATCAACCCGTTCCAGCGAAAGCGCAACGCGATCAACAAAAAACAAACGGTGATGGGAACCGAATTGAACAGGTCAAAAAATGTTTGCCAGCCGGGACGAAAGTAGAGATCGGACCAAATGATATGCTCCGGCTGCCCTGTAAGCTTTTCATAAGCATAAAACAAATACATCGGCGTATCAGGAATTACGCCGCCGATGACCGCGGGCCATAACGATTGAGGTTGTCGCTTCGCCCGAAAAGCGACGACACTGGCAATCACGTGAGCCGGCGTATTCATGATGAATGGTTTGTCGTCGCGAAGTTACGGCGAGTCATTATGCTTTCTCGCGTAAATCGGCCCAAATGCCCCGTAAGTGACGAAGCGTCTCCGAGTGTTTTTCGTTATTCGCCAGGTTGTCAGCCTCCTCCGGATCACGGCGCGGATCGTAGCGTTCTTCGGTTATGAGGATGATCGGCTCCAGCCCGTATTTCTCACAGTAGGCCGGAACGAGGTCACAAAGCCTTGCCGGAACAGCGCAAACGCAGTTTTCCCCGTTGATACCGTGTTCGCGAAAATAGCCGCAATACAGCGGCCATAGTTCCGGCAGAGTCTGCGTTTGCTCGTTCCGGCCTACAGATGTGTGAGAAATACGGGCTAGTCTGGTCCATGGTTTTTATCGGGTTGCTGGTTCCGCATCGGCGACGTTCCACCATTTGTTTAACGCGTCGGTCATCGCCGCGACGCGGCCACCTTGATCGCGGGCCAGGTCATGGAGCTCGTGCGGATCATTTTCGAGATCGTACAACTCCGGTGCGCGAAGCGGTACATTTGTGCGATGAGGATGGATCAGCTTCCAGCGGTCCTCAATCATCCAGCGATATTGGAGACTTGTCACCGGTCGCTGAACATCGACCGTATTGTGGGAAAACACCTCGCCAAAAACGGCCTGTCGACCCTTGACGGCCGTTTCATCAAGCAAGTCGATGCCGGTCATCGCTGGCGGAGCGTCAAGACCGCAAGCGTGGAGAATTGTCGGTGCCAAATCAATGCTAATGACCGGATTGTCGATTGATTTGGGTTGCAGCTTTCCAGGCCAACGAATCATCATTGGCGTCCGTAAACCACCTTCGTAGGGCGATCGTTTTGAACGTGGCGCATAGCCGCTTTTGTCACGCTGTTGAATCCAACCATTGTCGACCACAAACACGACAATGGTATTGTCACGCAACTTGCGATCGTCCAAAACGTCAAGCAACTCACCACACGTTTCATCGAACCACTCGCACATCGCACGGTAACGAGCGATATGGATCGAATCGGTCGTCGCTTGATATTTCTTGAGCAAGCGTTCCGGCGGAGTGTGCGGTCGGTGTGGTAGAAACGGCGCGTACCAGATGAAGAATGGCTTTTCGCCTGCCTTATCGATGAAATCATGGATTGGCTTGAGTCCCTCGCGGCCGATCTTGAGACCATCGTCACCGTGGCGCCCGCCGCGTTGCGGGTCGCCGTGTGTCATGCCGTCAGTAAAGCCGCCGCGTCGATAATTGCCCTCCCACCATTTGCCGGTCTGAAGACTGACATAACCGTGCTTAGCCAGGATCCTCGGCAACGATGGTATTCGATCAATATTGTTGATCAGCTCTTGCCGTTCACGCAAAAAACGTGCGTTCTGGGGTAACGCTGGATCGTTGCCAGTAATGCGATGTTCGTGAGGATAGAGCCCGCTGATAATGCTTGCCAAACTAGCACGGCAGAGACTCGACGGGACGTAACCGCGCGTGAACAAAACACTCTCGCGAGCGAGACGATCGAGTCGTGGCGTTTCGATTACATCGTGGCCCATGAATCCGAAATCGTTCCATGACTGATCATCCGAGATGATCAAGACCACGTTTGGTTTCGTTCTGTCCGTTTCTGCAGCAAGTGACTCCTCTACGCCGACCATCGCGACGATTACGGCGAGGACAAATGGAACGTTCGCGCAACTCGTGTGTCTGCGATAGTTAGTCATTTATGACTCCTGGCCATTGAATGTCGTGAACACACGGATTTAAGTGATCGGTGACTAGTTCGACTGTATGACTCTGCAAATGAATGTAATGAACTGTTGTATCAAAGCTTAGGCTCGCTAGCGTTCGTCGACCAGTTGGGATTGCTCCAAGTGTAAGCTGTTGAACAACAGAACACTAATCTTCGCTAATCTCCGCTAATACCAGATTTTGATTAGCGTTGATTAGTGTTGATTAGTGTTCCACACTCCTTTCTTAATCCTGAAACGGTCAAAAACGCCAGCGTAGTTAACGCCGTATGGCAAATTAAGTGAGGTTCGTTTCGGAACTCTTACAGTCGAACTAGTGATCAGTAGTTACTGATGGCTTGTCACTGATCCCCGACTCCCGATCCCTGATCCCTGCTAAAACTCAAGCGGCACTAAGTGAACATTCCGAAACTCTACCTGGCTTCCTTCGTGTCGCAATAGAATGTGCCCCGGCTTGGTGGGACCGCGGTTCGCTTCGTTTTGTATTACTCCGTTAACAGCAACTCGCACGTCACGGCCGTCCACGATGATAACGATGTGATTCCATAGCCCGCCGTGCCGTTCATTGCTTTTTTGCCGTTTTGTAGCACGAAACTGGATCGGCTGTCCTCGTGACCAACCCGAAAAGCTACCGATTGGGCGGAGATCACCTGCATTGTCGGTATGCAGTTGAACTTCCAAGTAGGATGGATTGACATTGTCGCGGTCAGTCAACATCACGCCGACGCCACTGTCACCAATGCCGCGCGGCATTCGCC
>CBDUAB010000178.1:0-6757 GCA_965365045.1 uncultured Planctomycetales bacterium | reverse complement strand
GCCACGCAATTGCAAGTCAATACGCCGCGCCTCGTGACGTTCGGTTCCGATAACAGACAGGCCGCCGAGCTTCTTGACCGCTTCGCCTTGAGCCACCATGTCTTCGCGTTCTTGGATCTCGGCGACAAGCTGGTCCCATTCGTCGCGCGGCACGTCCAAACGGGTCTCGTACGTGTCCTGGAGGACAGCCCAAGCCATCGTTTCGGGGTTGCCACCCAAGACAATATCGGTTCCTCGACCGGCCATGTTGGTGGCGATCGTCACCGCACACTCGCGTCCGGCCTGGGCGACAATTTCCGCCTCCCGTTTGTGGTGCTTGGCGTTGAGAACCTCGTGTTTGATGCCTCGCTTGACGAGCATGTCCGCAAGCAATTCGCTCTTTTCGATCGATGTCGTGCCGACGAGAACGGGACGGCCCTTGCGGAGAATGTCGCTATATTTCGACTTGAGCAGAGAGAGCTTTTCCTTGCTTTCCTTGGGCCGGTAGGTGATCGTACTTTCGTCTTCGTCGAGAATCGTTCCCCACTCTTCGCTGCCGTCCGGTTTGACGAGCACATCCCACCTACTGGTTCGTTCGATGTCGTCGGCGATCGCCTTGTATTTTTCTTCTTCGGAACAGTAGATCAGATCCGTCCATTCCGCTCGCTGCATGGGACGATTGGTCGGAATTGCAATGACATCCAATTCGTAGATCTTCCAAAACTCACTGGCTTCCGTCATTGCCGTACCGGTCATGCCGGCGAGCTTGCCGTAAAGTTTAAAGAAGTTCTGCAGCGTGATCGTGGCAAGCGTCTGACTCTCTTCCTTGATTTTGACACCTTCCTTGGCTTCGACCGCCTGATGCAATCCGTCACTCCATTGGCGGCCTTCCATCAATCGTCCGGTGAACTCGTCGACGATGATAACTCGGCCTTCCTTGACAACGTAGTTCACGTCGTGTTTGTAAAGGTGGTGGGCTTTGAGCGAGTTATCGAGGAGGTGCGGCCAATCCATATTGCCGGCCGTGTAAAAGCTTTCCACACCAGCAATTTTTTCCGCCACACGAACTCCCTCGTCGGTAAGGTGAGCGTGACGGTCTTTTTCATTCACTTCGTAATGTTCACCCGACTTAAGCTGCCGGGCAACACGATCCGCCGCGGCGTATTTGCGCACGTCATCGTGTGCCGGGCCTGAAATAATCAGCGGCGTGCGCGCTTCGTCAATCAGGATGTTGTCGACTTCGTCGATGATTGCAAAGTTCAAGCGGCCTTGTGATTGCTGAAGTCGCTTGGGATAACCGTCATCACCCCGCGCCGCCGGACGCATATTGTCGCGCAGGTAGTCGAATCCAAACTCATTGTTCGTGCCATAGGAAATGTCGCACGCGTAGACATGCTGCCGGTCAGCCGTTTCCATATCGCTTTGGATCGCGCCCACCGTAAGTCCCAAGCCAGTATAAAGCGGCCCCATCCATTCCATGTCACGACGAGCCAAGTAATCGTTGACCGTGACGACATGCACGCCTTGGCCGTCGATCGCGTTCAGATACGCCGGCAAGGTGGCCACAAGTGTTTTGCCTTCGCCGGTCACCATTTCGGCAATCGTGCCGCTGTGCAAGACGATGCCGCCTTTGAGCTGTACGTCATAGAGACGCATGCCGAGAAACCGCTTGCCTCCTTCGCGACAGACGGCAAAAGCTTCGACGAGAATGTCATCCAGCGTCTCACCCGCGGTAAGCCGTTGCCGAAACAGGTCGGTCTGCTGACGTAGTTCTTCATCGCTCATCGCCTCATATTTCGACTCGAGCGCATTGATTGCCTCAACTTGAGGCTGCAAGCGTTTGACATAGCGTTCGTTTGACGAGCCGAATACCGATGTCAAAACACGCTCAAATCCGCGCATGATGCTGCTGAAAAACAGACTGACGGCTTCCCAAATTCGTTCCAGAATTTCCATTTATTTTCCTGCTGGTATGCCCAATGAGAAAACGGTCGCCTCGCACAAAGCTCGCAACCTTAAGCTAGCGAACCTTTTGCATTTGAATCGTAGAAGAAACTGAGGCGGTGCGGATCTGTTATTTTTGAAGCAGACAGTGGACCACGAGCGAATCCGGGCCGAACGGGCACCCCAATGCACGTAACCTGCTCCTGCCACTAAGCTTAAAGCGATTCCTGGCCATGGTCAACTGCGACTTCGACGTGCAGCCCGACAAGGCAACGCCGTGAACGATTCTGGATCCCCGGCTCTGCCTGGGAACCTCATGAACTGCAGGCTCTGCCTGCTGACCATGAGGCGGAGCCTCCTCGCCAGTGCGGTCCCAGGCAGAGCCTGGGACCGAGGCATCGAAAAACTCAAGTGAAAATCCTTCACGGCGTTGCCGACCAGGTGCCGGAACGGACTTTGCACGGATGCACACGAGGCGCGACGAGCAAGCGAGGGACACAAGGGCAATCATTCCACGGGTTTACGTCATGCGGTAGTGTCCATCGCTCGCGCGTCGGGCTACCGTTGTTTTCGCCAATTACCGTTACTTGAACACGCTTTAAGGCGTGGGGTGAACAAGCGTTGCGCGATACACTACACGATTGCACCCGTTCGCACTGACTGCCGCGACTCACTAAATCGTGTTGAAATCTGACAACGCAAACCTGACGGATCCGCCAAGTCAATATAAGGCCACCCTTTCGGCGGCCCGCTGATACTTGCCCCACTACCGCGAAATTGCGACGCACGCCTTGTGAAACCGCCAATTGTATCCACCGATATCACAGGGCAACTGATCATGCTGGGGTCAGGAACGTCCGTAGGCGTACCAGCGATCGGCTGCTCTTGTGAAGTCTGCCGCGGCGGACACCCGCGGAATCAACGCACGCGATGCGCCGTGATCGTCGGACTTCCCGAGGGCAACCTGCTAATTGACACGCCGCCGGATTTGCGCCAGCAGTTGCTGCGTGAAAACATCGGTATTGTTCATGCTGCTCTCTTTACGCACGAACATGCCGACCATTTGCACGGTCTGGATGATCTGCGATTATTCCAATTCTATTTAGGACATCCGGTTCCGATTTATTGTGAAGACAAGGTGAGTGACCGCATTCAGCGCGTCTTCGACTATGCTTTTAGCGACATCGAACCGACGCATGCCGGAGCAACACCTAAGTTATCTTTGCGGTCGATCCGCGACGAGCCGTTCGATGTGTTGGGCCAGCAAATCATCCCTGTGCGACTGCTGCATGGACCGCGGTTTGACGTGCTGGGGTTTCGCATCGGGAATGTCGCCTACTGCACGGACACAAGCGAGATTCCCGCGGAAAGCTGGCCCAAGCTCGGCGGGCTAGACGTGCTGATCTTGGACGCGTTGCGTAAGCGCCCTCATATTAGTCACATGAGCCTTGATGAAGCGATCGCGACGGCCGAAAAGCTGGAGGCAAAGCGCACGATCTTTACGCACATCTCGCACGAGATGGATCACGAAACCATCAACAAACAATTGCCCTGCGGCATGGAGTTAGGTTACGACGGCCTACGAATTCAACTTAGTTAGTGGCTGACCGAGCTCGTAGGCCGGAACAAGCGGCGTGAGCACCCCAACGTTGGTTATCGCTTCCAATGCCGCGCAGTTCCGGCAGGAATCGCCAACCGGCACGGCACTCACGATTCATGCCGGAACAGCGCGGCGAGGCAAGCAACAAGTAACACAACAGTGGCCGCGCCGCTCGTTCCGGCCTACACTGGTATGAATTCCGTTTAATCCAGCTTCGCAAAGCGACTCTTTTGCATTAGCTCAAGATAGTCGATGGCGACCGCGAGGACTTCTTCCGTGTAGAAATTGCGATCAAACACCGGCCGGTCGGCATTCTCGAACTGTTCCTTAAAGTGCTTTTCCTCTTCACGTTCCGCGTCCAATTCAGCACGTTCGGCGAGAAATTTCTCTTCGTTTAGCGTGACGACTTTCTTGTCCTTCTGCTCGCGATAACGCCGAATGTTCTTGTCGAGCTTCTGGAAGTCCTCCGATTCGTTGCGGCGCGCCACGGAGCGGGCCTTGAGTTCGGTCAACAACTTCGGATTGACAACATCGTCTTTACGAAAAGGAGCCGCCGGTATTCGATCAAATTCCACGGCGTAGTCCAAGTCGGCTTCACCCACATCCATCTCGTTGGTCAGCCATGGCAAATCGACGTCCGCCAAGACACCACGTTTCTGCGTGCTGTCACCATTAGGACGATAAAACTGCTGCATGGTAATCTTGAGCGCACCGAGATTTGGCGGATCAGGTACGTGGTTTATTTGGGAACCAAGATCGAGCAAGCTTTGAACAGTGCCTTTACCGTGCGTTGCTTCGTCACCAACGATGATTCCACGACGATAATCCTGGATTGCTCCGGCGAGAATCTCGCTCGCACTCGCGCTGAATTTGCTGGTCAAAACGACCAACGGACCAGACCAAACCATGCCACGTTCATCGTCGTCATAGTGCTGAATTTGACCATTCACGTCTTTGACTTGGACGACGGGACCTTTGTCAATGAATAAGCCGGTCAGGTGGATCGCTTCGGTCAGACTACCACCGCCGTTTTGACGAAGGTCAAGGACCACACAATCAACATTCTTTGAATTGAAGTCCTCGAGAATTTTGCGAACGTCTCGCGTCGTACTTTTGAAATTCCGCACACCGTGTCGGGCACCCGACATATCCATGTAAAAACTCGGCAAATCAATCACGCCGAATTTGTACGGATTACCGTCCTGGCGTTTTCCTTCCTCGACAACTTCACCGCGCGCCTCGCTATCCTTGAGTTCAATCTTGGCACGTGTGATGCTGTAGGTGTTGGTCTCGGTTGAATCCGCCGGTTGCACGCCAAGTCGCACGACCGTACCCGCTCGCCCGCGGATAAGCTTGACGACATCACCCAATTTCATGTCGACAACGTCCGTCATTTCGCCGTCCGTACCTTGGCCGACGCTGACAATACGATCCTCCGGTTTGAGCTCCGCGGCTTTGTCAGCAGCCCCCCCCGGGATGATCTTGGTAACTACCGTGAACCCATCATCCAAACTCAGGGCAGCACCGATGCCTTCCAAATTGAGTCGCATGTTGATGTGGAAATTCGTCAGTGAGTCGGGTGACATGTAAGTGGTGTGCGGATCGTAGCTTGTCGTCACCGCACTCAGAAACCTCTCCAACAATTCATTTCCATCGGTTTGCTGGCGGATTTTGTAAAAGTTGGAATAACGGCGCGATATCTTTTCCTTGGCTTCTTCTGAAGTTAGGTCATCCGCTTTACGGAGGAGCAGTTCGTACTTGATCCTCTTGCGCCAACGTTCACGTGCACCGGCGTCATCCTTGACGTACTCGATGTCGTCCGGCTCGACAATCAGATCTTCGTCAACCGTAAAATCGTGTTCGACCTTCAACAGTTCTTCGACGCCTGCCACGCGTTGGCCCAGGCGTTCGAGATAACGGCGAAAGACTGTGTATGCAAACGATATGTCGCCACGTTTGACGTAATCGTCAAGTAGATCCCGGCTGCGCATAAACTCGTCAATGTCAGACTGCTGGAAATAGACCTTCATCGGGTCCAACTGGCGAAGAAATACGTCCATGGCGCGACGCGATACTTCGTTGTCCAAGGGTCGCTTCGAAAGATGCTCTGTGTTGAGCAGGTCCGTGACCATCGTTGTTACATGATGGTCATTATCCTGGGGTGCCTGTAGTTCAGCGGGCGTCTCTCGAACGGAGAAGAATAATGTGCCGGCCAATGCCGCCAAACCGGCCAGCGAGACGAATAATAAACCGCGTCCCCCAACAGCACGCTTACGAAGATCGCTTGTATTTGCTGACATCCCAGTCCCCTATTACCGTCTTGGAAAATCGCCAATTTGACCTAAGTTACCTAAAGTAAACGAGTTATAATGATGTTATCCATAATTTGCGGTCGAGGCAAGCCCGAACAAATCATCAACATCCGGTAAGTTGTATTGAGTTTTACGCATGCTTGACATGCTTCGTTCGCGGAAAGATGGCGGGATGAACGAACGGTTTGGCTGGGGAATCATTGACTTTGACGCGCTCGGCGTGTCGAATAAAGGCAAGCAGCGCTATTCTTCGGGGCACAAAATTCTTCTGGGGACAGAGGAAGAGGGTAGACGGCGACTCCCTGCACGCGGGCCACGGTACAATCGGTTGATTTCTTAGTAGGACCGCTGGCTTCGCAGAGGAGTAACACCGTGCAGCGTATACATTCGCATTTCTTATCTTCTATTCTTCCTCACCGCACGGCGTCTGACCAGTCGACATCTGGCCGATCGACATCTGGCCGATCGACGAGCGCACGTTCGGTTCGAGCTGGGCGGTGCACGGGCTCTGTCAAGTTCGCGACACGGCGTGGCCTTACTCTGATCGAAATGCTGGTCGCCGTGACGATCACCTTGATGGTCATCCTGGCGATCGTGCAAGTGTTTCAATTGTTAGGCACGAATATCAAGAACGGTCACGCGATAATCGATGTGACGACGGAGTTGCGTTTCGTCGGACAGCAATTGCAACAGGACTTGGACGGTTTGACGTGCCCGGCGCGCACGTGGATCGATCCGGCATCCGGACTAGGGTATTTGGAGATTTACGACGGGCCGAGTACGGGGACGAAAGAAATCCTAAAATGAGAGCGTTTTTAGAGAGTATTTCACCAACTACAAACGCATCAAAAATAACGAAAGCGCTCCTCATTGCCCAAGGCGGCAACGATTTCCATCCGTCTAAACTTTAGTCTGAGGTCCA
>CBDUAB010000177.1:0-6766 GCA_965365045.1 uncultured Planctomycetales bacterium | reverse complement strand
ATAGCCACGGTTCCCTCGTAAACAACCGGGGCTATCGCCCAAACGGCTAATGCAGACGGCCTTAACTCTTAGTCGTGACCAGGCACTAGGTCGAACGGCGTGGAGAGGCTGAACACGGCGCCGAAAACGTGTCGCGGATCAGTATCGTATTCCACTTCGAAGCCACTCTGACCAAGCGCATTCTGAAGAAATGCAGGCATTTCGACCTTGCAGGCTTCGTGGGTTTCATCCGTATTCGGCGCCAGCGCGCGGTCGTTGATCGACAACGCGAATTCCCGCCGGCTGAATCTCAGACCGTCGACTTCCGCCTCCAGCATTGAACAGGCCTTCGCCGCCGCACGAAACGCTTGCAAAAAGCGGTCCTCGTTACTTCCCTCCAGTGGAGCCTTGCGGTTGTAAACGAGGCCATAACGGTTACCCGTGTTGTCCATGACGTAGTCGGCCTCGTGACCGACCAACATCACGCTGGGTCCCATCGGCACATGTCGGTAGTCGGCCACGTCGATTAGCATCTCGTCCATCGATTGCGCGGCAATCCAACGGTGAAACACTTCGATGAAGCGGTGCGGATCGACAGCCAGCGCGCCGTCGACAAAGATCTTGACGTTCACGTGTTGTAAGTTCATTTCGCCGATCCAGCTTCGCTGAGTCCTTCCGTGCGTATCCGGTTGTAGCAAGTGTGGACGGCCTCAATGAACAATTGTGATTCCTCAATTAAAAGGCGCGCCGTGTCGGCCGTGTACTGCGTGCCGTTCCGCTCGTGCGCGGCAAACAGATAGTCCGCGAACTTTGATCCGGCAAACGGGTCAAAGATCAACTCAGTATCGTAGTAGCGCTCGCGGAATTCATCGACGACTTCATCCGGATCATCATCCGTGACGTCATCGTATTGAATCAGGACCAAAGCCTTTGCCGCTTTGATCATCGCCTGATAGGCGTCTTGTCCGGCTTGTTGAGCGTTACCGTCCTCAAGGTGGACCTGTGCTCCGAACACAATCCGTTCGGCGCCCGTCATCTCGAATTCGTACTGCGTGACCACTTCGCCGGCACACTCTCCTTTGCCGATGTCGCCGAGGGTGTATTGCCTCGGGTCGGCCCAATCCGCGTAGAAGTCGGGATCGGATTCGTGTTCCGGCGGATCCTGCGTCAGGTCGTCCAACAATTGGCGGATCTGTGCCTTGCCGATGCGCGCGACGAACTGGTTAAAGCGTTCGCCTTTTTCGCGCGTCCGCAGGTAATGCTCGGTAATGCGGTCGAGAGCATCCGGAATCCGCTTGGAAGGTATCGCCACGATCGGCAGACCGTACGAACCGGCGTTCTCCTCCCATTGCCCGCCGAGGACGACCTGAAAGTGAGGGACTTTGAATCCTTGCAATGTCCGGCTCACACCGTAGAAACCGATGTCAGAAACATGATGCTGTCCGCAACTGTTAAAGCAACCGCTGATCTTGATGTGCAAGTCCTGAATTGCTTGATCGAGTTGAAAGCTCTTGGCGGCCAAGCGGGTCCTCAATTCGGCCGCCAATCCACGCGACGAGGAAATACCGAGCTTGCACGTGTCGGTTCCTGGGCAGGCCACGATGTCCAAAACGTTGCTGGCACCAGGCTCACTCAACCCGACTGCGTCGAGTGCCTCGAACAACGCTACCACATCGGACTTGCTGACCCAGCGGATGACAAAATTCTGTTCCACGGTTGTGCGGATGGTTCCATTGGTAAACTGGCGCACAATGTCCGCCAGCGCGCGGAGCTGGTCAGGCGTAATGTCACCCAGTGGCAAGGCGACGGTCGCGGTTACATAGCCAGCCTGACGTTGGTCGCGAATGTTGGTTTTCAGCCAGTATTGCAAACGTTCGTTGCCATTGATTGCCGGCAGTTCGCCGGGCGGCTTAAGTGGTTTTTCTTCGTCCTGATCGGCGCTGGCAATGTAGTCTGTCCATCGCGGGTCCTCGGGCAGCTTGGCCCGTTCGGCGAGCACTTCTTCCTTGAATTTGTCGATACCCCACTTGTCAACGAGGAATTTCAACCGCGCGCGACTGCGCGTCTTTTTTTCGCCATGGCGCCCGAAGACACGCGCCATGGCCTGAGCGATTGGCAAGATCTCTTCCGGAGCCAGGAACTCGTCAAAGACTTTGGCTTGGCGCGGCACGGCCCCCAGGCCACCACCGACGACCATTTGGAATCCTCGCTGCTCCCGGCCATCGACCACGCGCGTCGTGGCGGTCAGCCCCAAGTCATGCATGGCAGCCAGACCACAAGCGTGCTGTGCACAGCCACTAAAAGTCGGTTTGAACTTGCGGCCGAAGTTCTGGGCGTCTGGATGGCCCAGCAAGAAATTTGTCAAAGCGCGTGCGTAAGGCGTCACATCGAACGGCTCATCAGGGCAGACGCCCATATACGGGCAACCGGTAACATTGCGGACCGAGTTGCCACATGCTTCCCGCGTCGTGATCCCCACGGCAGCTAATCGCCGCATAATCGTCGGCGTATTGTCAATGTGGATGAAGTGCAGCTGAAAATCCTGCCGCGTCGTGATGTGGGCAATTCCGTCGGAGTACTCTTCGGCCAACTCGGCCATCACTTCGAGCTGCTCCGGCGTCATCCCGCCATAGGGAATCTTGATCCGCTGCATTCCCGGCGCGTCCCAGATTGTGTTGGGGCCTTTTGTGATCTTCTCCGCATAAGGAAGGTCCCGCGACTGGTTCCCATCGTGCCGCTGGCCGTTGTCGTAGCGCTGGCCGTAGACGCCTTTGCGCAACCGCGTTTCGGCAAAGACCTTCTCGTCAACCTTGTCCTGTTGCCGCAAATCGATCTCGACCTCGAAGGTGTCGATCTCCTCGGCAAGCTGTGCCGGAAGCTTGCCGGCAAGACGCTCCTTCCAGAGCACATTACTGGTCTTCATTGAGAGTTGCTCCGCGTTAAAATTGACAGGGCGTTAAAATTGACAGGGCCACCGAGCACAGCTTATCAAAAATCGCTCACCTCAACAATTGATAACTGCAGTTACCAAACTGACAACTAAGGACCGGCGCATCAATACGTGCCGTACCGTACCGTAGGACAGGATTTCATCCTGTCCAGACAGGTTGAAAACCTGTCCTACAACAGGCACGACGCCAAAGCGGTAATGACCTTTTAGCCTTTCCACGATATATTCGCGCATTATGACTTACGACCACACGCTCCGCATCTACGATTCAATCATCGAACTCCTTCCCAATGAGGAGAATCCTACGCCACTGGTTCGCCTGAACAAGGTCGTGCCGTTCGAGCATACGCAGGTTTATGCCAAGCTCGAGTGGTACAACCCCTGGGGCGCGGTGAAATGCCGCATCGCGGCGAACCTAATCCGCGATGCCGAGGAGCGGGGTCTGCTTTCGCCCGGAAAGAAATTGGTCGAGGCGACCTCGGGCAATACGGGTCTGGGACTCGCGATGGTCGGCAACGCCAAAGGATACCCACTGCGCACGCCGCTGTCAGATGCCATTCCGTTGGAAAAACGGACCGTGCTGCGGTTCTTCGGTGCCGACGTCGTGGAATTGGACGACTCGCTCTGCCCTGCCCCGGGCGCACCCGAAGGTGCCATCGCCAAGGCGCAGGAAACCGCTCGGACACAGGATGATTACGTTCTCTTGAATCAGTACGCCAACGAAGCCAATCCTGACAGCCATTATCGGACGACCGGACCAGAGATTTGGCGGCAGACCGGCGGCAATGTTACCCACTTTGTGGCCGGCTTGGGAACGTGCGGCACGATCACCGGAACGGGCCGATTTTTGAAAGAGCAAAACAACAACATCAAAGTTTTGGGGGTGTACCCCGAGGACGGACACGACATTCCAGGCGTGCGCAGCGCAAGACAACTGCAGCAGACTCAGTTGTATCGACCGGATGGATATGATCAAGAAGTCGAGGTTACCAACCGCGCGTCTTATGACATGTGCTTGCGAATTAACCGCGAGGAAAGCATCATCGCCGGACCGAGTTCCGCGATGGCAATTGTCGGTGGGCTGCAAATGCTGCCGGATGAACCCGGAGCGATCGCCGTTGTGATTTTTCCAGACAATGTTTTCAAGTATGCTTCGTCGATCCTTCGACACTATCCCGAATTTGCTCCTCCGAAAAAAGACGAGGAAAGTGCGGCCGCCCCGAGCAAAAGTGACCAAGTCCTGTCTGAGCTAATCAACAACCTCAAGAACCCTTACGACACAATCCGCGTCAAAGACCTTAACGATGCTTTACAACAGTCGGCCAAACCGTCGGTTGTCGACATTCGCTTACCCGAGATGTTCGCCGAGTCACACATTCCCGGCTCAATCAACATTCCACAAGACGAAATATCCCGGCGTGGCGACGAACTGCCAGAGGATCGGGACGCGCCGATCATCACCGTCTGCAACATCGGCAAGTTTTCAAAACACGTCACGCTGTATCTAAAGTCGAAAGGGTATCGCAGCGTTCGCAGCGTGAAAGGTGGACTCAACGAGTGGGTTCGCAAAGGATATGCGACAACATCCGCTACAATCTCCGGCACACACAATTAACCGGAGTTTCGTACAGCGTGTGTGGTGTGTAGGCCGGAACGAGCGGCGCGCCAGATGTCCCCTGTTCGATGGACGTTCCACGCCGCGCTGTTCCGGCGAATCGCCAACAGTCGCCATCTCGTGATTCATGCCGGAACAGCGCGACGTGGAAGGCGATAACCAACCCTGCCGCACGCGCGCCGCTCGTTCCGGCCTACAAATGGGACGGATCGTGAACGAATTAGGTGTTCACCAACACCCCATCGTCCATCGGCTCTTGAACCGACCGCTCGATAACTCGCATGTCGCGCCAACGTCCTTGTACAAACCTCACGAAGTTGGTGGCACCGAGCGCGAGAATCCACGCCGTAACGACACTCCACCACCAGAGCAACTCACCGTCGTGATACGTGTCGCCGTACCAACCGACAACAACGGTGATCAACGAAACACACAGCGTGTTTACCAGTACAAATCGAGTGTCTCCCGCCCCTTTCAGCGCCCCGACAAAAACAATCTGCAACGTGTCGAACATGCAGTAGGCGGCTACAAATCGTAATAGTAGTATCGTTGTCGCGCGGATCTCAACGAATGCAGCCGCGTCGATTCCGGCGGCGTGTCCAAACATAAATAGACCCGGAGCAAACAGACAGAGCAGGCCAAAGAACAAACTGTAAGCGAGGCCCATTTGCATCGCCGTCCACGTCGCACGCGCGGCCAGCTTCGCGCTGCCACCGGTCAACTGCTGACCTACCAAAGTGCCAACCGCAATGCTCACACCGACCATTGGTATAAATGCCACGGCATTGACATTGAATGCCAACGTCGTCGCGGCCATCGCCGTGCTGCCCAATCGTCCCATGAACAATATCATCAGCGAAAACGCGCTCACCTCGACCAGCATTTGCATTCCATTCGGGCCGCCAAAACGGACTAGTCGCCCAATCAGACTCGGATCGATCGTTGCTCGATCCAGCCCAAATTGCTGTCGATTGTTCGTACTGAACATCAACTTGAAATACACCACAACTTTGAACCATTGCGAGACGACCGTCGCGATGGCCGCACCAGCAATTCCCATTTCCGGTAAGGCGAGAGCTCCAAATATAAGCACATAGTCGAGTACAATGTTGATGATTGTGGAAAAGACGTTCACCCACATGACGACGCTGGTCTTACCGCGACCAATGAAAAACGAAGACAACGCACCATTCAGGACCATGGCGCCCGCACAGAAAGTCAGCCAGCGAAAATAGGTGACTTCAAATCCCTCTATGAGCTGTCCGTGTTCAAAGAAACCAAAGATATAAGGTGCCAAGGGGATGAGAAAGAGAAATATCGGAATCGTCGCCAGTGAGATGTAAATGCCCTGCCAGACAACGGCACCAATACGCTGAGGCCGCTGAGCACCGTGGTATTGTGCCACGAAAGTGTTGACGTATTGCGCAACACCGAACGGAAAGCAAACCAATGCCCAAAACAGAACTCCTGCTGGCATAGCTGCCGACATCGCTTCGGGCGATTGCCATAACAGGAACATTCGGTCGACAAACATCATCAACGACAAACAACCGGTCGAGACAACGAGCGGCAGCGCAATTCGCACAACATCGCGGCCGCCACATTCGCGGTGCCACCATTCGCCCTGACGTGTCGTCTGCATTGTCACGGTTTCGTTGATAAGGCGATCTGATTCCACCAACTCGGTTCTGTTACAAAAAGGTCAACGACGGGCTTGCTGGGGTGCTAAATCAAGCTCCGGAACGGTGCAGGCTACCTCGACGAGATGCAAAGACGCAACGCGGTGGGAAAGGTTCGGCGCGTAACGGGCGAACGGGGGCCGTGAGGCCCGCGGTGGAATCGCGAAAGCTGTCACCATCTTGGTTATACCGTAAATCACCGTGATTTCTTCGTATCGAGTGGAATCGCAGTACCACCGTGGGCCTCACGGCCCCCGTTCGCCTTTTCGCCCTCTACGCGTCGATTAACGCCTCAACGACGTTACCATGCACGTCGGTTAAACGAAAATCTCGGCCGGCATAGCGATACGTCATGAGTTCGTGGTCAAAACCCATCAACCGCAAGATCGTCGCGTGCAGATCGTGGACATGCACCGGGTTCTCGACAGCCTTAAAGCCAAACTCGTCGGTCGCTCCGTAGACTTGGCCACCTTTGATTCCGCCGCCGGCCAGCCAAACCGTGAACCCCCAGTGGTTGTGGTCGCGACCATTCACTTTACCTTG
>CBDUAB010000176.1:0-6786 GCA_965365045.1 uncultured Planctomycetales bacterium | reverse complement strand
TCCGAAATGCTTTTCGAAAAGTTCAATGCGTTCTTGCGGCGAATCGTAGACAAGCGGCGTCTTGCCAGCGTGCGTCTCGAGGTATTCCACGAAAGCCGTGGGGTACCGTCGCAAGAGAAAGTGGCACAGCGCCCAGGACTCGGCGTAGGCGTTAATGGCCGTGTCGCCGTCTTGCATGCGTTTGTCATCGCGCAGCAACGCCAATAGCGAATCCGCGGGTCGCGCCGGCAAATAAGATTGGAGCTGAGCCAGTCGTGTGCGGTTGATCGTACCGATGCCGCGCCAACCACGCCGGCTTTTGAGATCCGGTGTTTCAAAGAAAACAGCTACGCCTTCGCTTAGCCACAGCGGGTTGTCCGCATAACGGCGCTGCAAACCGGAGTTGTATGCCAGTAAATGTGTCGCCTCGTGAATAATTGTGGCGACTGTCGGTTCTGCTTGCGGCCGCGACAATAACTGGTTGATCCGCGCTGCGGCGCGGGGGCGCGATCCGGCGGTCCGCAGTTGCTCCGAGCCAGTCAGATCGTAAGTGGTAATTCGATTGGTACGCAGGCTGTAGTAACCGACAATCGACTCGGCCGCCGTGCCCAATTCCTCGCGGGCATAGGCCGCATAACTGGACTTGTCTTGGAACACCAGCGCGACCAACGGCCATTGTGGCTCCTGGAGCGCTGCCCCACGGCGCCGCCAGTAGTTGTGAAAACCGTTGTATAGGCGTTCATAGAGTCCGCCGCACCACTGCGCGTAGGCTTTGGTCGTGTTATAGCCGACGACAAAGTGCGTTGTTTCGTAGAATTCAAAACCGGGCAGTTCCCTCCGAAGCTGCTTGATAATTGCCTCACGACTTAGCCGTACGAACGGCTTATCGTCGTCGTTTCGTTCCACGATTTCTTCGGGTTGAACGGTCCACAATATGCCGTTGTCGGCCTGCAGAAGAAGGCCGCCATCGGTGGCGGTGACCATGATTCTGCCGTGCAGGCTATGTCGCTTTCCATCGCGGTCCAGCGTGACATAGTCCAGACCAAACAGGTTGACCCTGCCGAGAAACAGGAACAATCCGATGAGCAAGAATGAAAGAGGTTTCATACCTCTATTGTACCACGAGGTTGAACCTCGCCGTCCTCAGTTCCGGGACCGCCACCACGCGAGCTTGTCTCCGTGGAGCGCTGATCATAACCAGCCTACGTGCCGGCCCGGAATGAATTGGCCGAAGAAAAGGCGTCAACACGGTTCGCACGTCGCTGAGGACGAAATTGCACGGTCGTTGGGTTTCGGTCTCTGTGACGTCCGGGGGGACGTAATGCGATCCACTCGACCGATGTCTTCGTTAATACGCTTCTGGTTCTGATCAGCGCTCCACGGAGACAAGCTCCTGTGGTGGCGGCCGCAGGCGACACGGACACGAACACCACGATTTCGGTCAGTCTACGAAATCAGCAGTGGCGCAGTCCAACTAGTCTTCTTCCTTCTTCTTTGCCTTGGCGACAATCTCTTGCTGAACGTTGGGCGGAACGACGTCATAATGACTAAACTCAATCGTATAGCTGCCTTGCCCTCCCGTCATGCTGGAAAGCGTCCGCGCATACGTTGTTACTTCCGCCAAGGGAGCCTTGGCCTCAACCGTGGTCATGCCGCCACCGGCCGACTGCATACCCGCCATTTGGCCGCGTCGTCCGGAGAGGTCACTACTAACGTCACCCACGTTATCTGCCGGCACGGTGACTTCAAGATTGACCATTGGTTCGAGCAAAGTCGGTCGAGCTTTCTGGAATACTTCGGAAAAACAACGGCTGGCGGCGGTCTTGAAAGCAGTCTCGTTACTGTCGACAGGATGGTCTTTTCCAAAATGTACTTCAACGCAAACGTTTTGCACGGGATATCCAGCAACGACACCTTGCTTGATGCGTTCGAGGAACCCCTTTTCAACAGCCGGCATGAAGTTGCTGGGAATCGTTCCGCCAACAATCGCGTTCACCCAGAGGAAATTGCTATCCTCGTGCAGATGCGTCTCCTTGAGCTGTGGAAACCGTGCCTTCGTGGCATACTCTTCGACGCTGGTTCCTTCCGGGAACGGATACATGCGAATGTGCACTTCACCAAATTGCCCAGCACCGCCGGACTGCTTCTTGTGGCGGTAACTGCCATCCGCATTCATCTGAATGGTTTCGCGATACGGGATCTTTGGTTCTTTGGTTTCAACTTCGACCTTGTCGCGCCGTTTGAGCCGTTCCTGAATCAAGTTCAGATGAAGTTCGCTCATGCCGGTCAACACCATTTCTTTGGTTTCGGCATCGTGGTCGAGCAAGATCGTCGAGTCCTCTTGCACGATCTTGTGCAGTGCACCGGACAGTTTGGTTTCATCACCACGGCTCTTGGGTGTGACAGCCAAGCCAACCATCGGCCGCGGAAACGACAGATCCGGCAACGTCAGTTCGCCAATCGACGTTCCCGTGTGTAACTCTTCCATCTTGGCCAACGCTACGATTTCACCCGGGCCGGCGCTATCGACATGCTGGGTCTCCGACGCCTGTACCTGGAGCAATTGAGTGAGCTTAATGCCCTTGCGACTCGTGCTGGCTGGCAAATGGTCATCCTTCTTGAGGGTCCCCGAAAGGATACGGATAAAGCTCAGTTTTTGCACGAACGGATCGATGCGCGTTTTGAAAACTTGGGCCACAACGGGACCACTCGGGTCAGGCTTGATGGTCACTTGATCGCCATCTTTCATCCCCTTAAACTCGCGCGATGTCGGCGGCAAAGCATTGCTGGCCAAGAAATCGAGCAGCTCGTCAATACCGACATTCTGCCGCGTCGAAACACAGAGGATGGGAGTTAGTGAGCCAGAGGCAATGGCTGGCACCATCAACTTGGCCAATTGCTCCGGTGTTGGGACCTCACCTTCCAGATACTTTTCCATCATCTCTTCGTCGGCTTCGACAATGGATTCGATCAACGCCTCGTTAATTCCCGCGGGATCGAGCAGAGCACCGTCTGTGTCGTCGGGCAATTGCAAAGTACTGGCAACTCCTTTCAGTTCGGTCCCCTGACCGATTGGTACATTTGCGAGCACGCAACCATTGCCAAATACTTCCTGGATCGAGTTGACCAATGCGGGAAAATCAATGTTCTCACCGTCCATTTTCGTAACGACGATGATCCTGCCGACACCCGCATTTTCGGCTTCTTGCCATACCCGGCGCGTGTTCACCTTGATGCCCGCGTGCGCGTCGATCGCGATCAGCGCCGTATCGACGCCTCGTAATCCGCCGATCGTTTGACCAATCAAGTCCGGATAGCCCGGGCAGTCGATCATGTTAAAGTGCTTGCCGCCATGTTCAAAATGCGTGAGAGCCGATTCGATTGAGTATTTGTGGTGTTTTTCTTCTTCGTCAAAGTCACAAATACTCGTTCCGTCATCCACGCTGGGATTGGCATTAACGGCCCCTGTCTTGACGAGAATCTGGTCGACTAATGATGTTTTGCCCGCCGAACCGTGACCCACAATGGCGATGTTACGGATGTCCTCAATCTTCTTTGCCATAATCGGCTCCTACGTCTTGATTCCGTTGCACTGCAGCCGCTGCACGGTGGGCATCGGCAAGCGTAATCGTTGATTGGTAAAGTGAGCGTCCAATAATCGCACCGTCGACGGGTATTCGGGCCAGTGCGGTAACGTCTGTTATCGTCGTCACGCCACCCGATGCGACAATCGGCAGCGTGACCTGTTCTTTCATCTGTTTCGTGGCCGCCATGTTTGGCCCCGACATCATTCCATCGCGTGCAATGTCGGTATACACGATCGCGGCCACCGGTTCATCCTGGAACCGCTGTGCAAACTCAACGGCTCGTGCCGAGCTAGTGTTTAGCCAACCTTCGGTGGCCACAAGTCCATCACGTGCGTCAACTCCCAACACCAGTTTTTGGGGAAAGCGCCGACACATTTGCACGAACCAATCCGGTTCATGTAGCGCTCTGGACCCAATAACAACGCGTAGCAATCCGATCTCCAAAAGCTGCTCGATGGCGGTTTCGTCACGCACGCCGCCGCCAAGTTGGCAAGGAACGTCAACCGCTGCCACAATTTCGGCTACCGCCTGTCGATTTGCCATCTTGCCGTCGCGAGCACCGTCCAAGTCGACCAAATGCAATCGTTGGGCGCCCTCCCGGACCCAATGTCGAGCCATCTCGGTGGGGTCTTCGGCAAAGACTGTTTCTCGATCGTAATCACCTTGCTCAAGACGAACGCAGGCACCGCCACGTAGGTCGATCGCTGGCCAAATCTCCATCAAAAAGACGCCCCTCTCCCCACCTAGAGAGTGTGTAAACGGCAGCAAAAACATGCAATATGACAGAGCATTTTGGCTCTGGCAAGGGTCAGGAAGGCGGGTCGATTAGCCAAGTTCGGCAAATCGCTTCAGAATCGTCAACCCATCTCGCTGGCTCTTTTCCGGATGGAATTGGCAGGCGAATAGATTGTCTTGCCAGATCATCGAGCAGAATGGCCCACCATAGTCCGTCTCGGTTGCGATTACGTCCGGATCGGACGGTACAACGTAGAAAGAATGCACAAAGTATACGTCCGTGCCGTCGCTTAAATCTGCCAAGATTGGCGGCTTGCGGCGCATCGAAAGTTGATTCCAACCCATATGCGGCACCTTGTACGTGCTGGGCAAATTGAACCGTACAACTTCTCCCGCCAGGATCCCCAGCCCAACATGGTGTCCGCCCTCGTGACCAACCTCAAACAAAAGCTGCAATCCGAGGCATATTCCCAAGAACGGCTTACCAGCGGCAATGTAGTCCCGAATCGGATCAACCAGATCGCGTCGCCGCAGCTCGTTCATCGCATCGCCAAAGGCCCCCACACCTGGCAAGACGAGCTTGCTCGCGGCAATGACTTCCTCGGGCTCGCTGGAAATCCTCGCCTCATGACCGCAGCGCTCAAAGCCCTTTTGAACGCTGCGGAGGTTTCCCATTGCGTAGTCGATGATCGTAATCATGGTGAGACCGAGTGATGGGGAATGCGGGTGATAGTCGATTGCTGAGACACATTCCAATGGTCTTGGTTCACGCTAGTCGCAGGGCTCGAGTTTACCGGGCTACGTCGAAATGACTAGCGGGGTTGTGAAGATTAACCGATCATCAAGCGTCGTGAGATAGGCTTCCAGCCTGTCGAATCTCGGTCGCGTTGACAGGCTGGAAGCCTATCCCACGTGCAAATGAGACAGTATTCACGACTAGTTAATTGTTTCAGGATAGATCACGACTTCGACACGGCGATTACGTTGCTGGCCCTCGGCAGACGTGTTGGCAGCAATCGGATAATTCGGTCCGTGCCCCAGCACGAACATCTGACGCGCGGCGAATTGGTGGGAACTTGCAAGCTGCTCGAACACAGCCATCGCTTGCGCGGCGGCTAGCTGATGGTTGCTGCGCCACTGCGAATCCGGCAGAGGAGCGTTGTCCGTGTGGGCTTCGATACCGATTTTTTGTCTTGGATAATGTTGACTTATCGCGGCGGCGACCTGAGCGAGAGTGGCTTGAGCTGCTGGTTTGAGTGAAGCGGTTTGTGGTGTGAAGATCTGATCCGATGGTAGTTCGATTCGCACCACATCGCTATCTTGACGCACACTCAAACCGGCAATCTGGACTGCCGTGACCATCCTCTGAGCGCTGCTGTTGGCCGTGATCGTGGCACCGCTGCGAATCGCATGGCGTTGCAGGTTGGCTTGTAATGCGGAAACATGCTGGTCCGCTGACTGTTGAGCTTGCACCGCGCCGGCCAACTGATTCGTCGTCTCGTCAAGCTGCTGACGCATGAGTTTCAATTGATCTTCGAGCAAGCTCGACTGTTGTTGCGACTGTGCCAATTGTTTGTGCAAATCGCGATTGTCCGAGTCGAGTTCCAGCGAACGACGATGGAGCGATTCGAGCCGTTTCAATTCGTTCTCTTGCTGCCGAACCTTGATTGTTTGCTCCTGCAGCTTCGTGGCAATTTCCATGCGTTCGTCACGCAGTTTTTCTTGATTCACCGAAGCGAGCTTCTCGTTTTGCTGCTGATAAAGTTCCGTCAGACGAGCCAGTTCCATTCGCTGTAGATCTGACATCTGGGATTGCGCCGCCTGGCGCTGCATGAGATCATTTGTCAGCGCACTTGATTGCGTGCCGTTGGCCGTTTGCCAAGGTGGCGGCTGTTGGCAGCCAATAGACATCAGCCCCCACGTCAGCAGACAAATCAGCTTCCACGAGCAGCGTTGCGTGTGACAGCGACTTCGCATGAGCTCCAGCCGGCAAAGCGGAGTGGTCCTTGAAAATGTGCATGTCCAGACGCGGCACGCACGGAAAAGCGGCGAGGATCGTAACGGGCAGGCCTGAGCCAAGCAAGATCAATTCGCCGGCAGCAGCTAGCTTCATTAGCGTTCTGTTAGCCAGCGCCAGCATCCGAGCATGATCCCCATCAACGCCAGGCAGGCGGTGATCAACAGCGGAATAAGCCAGCCCAGTGGAAAGATCGGCGCGCCCCATCGCAGCCAAATCGGTTTCCAGCAGACGATCAATACGAGAGCTCCGAGGCTCAAGAAAGGACCGAAAGCGATCTCCGGCTCACGTGTCGCCAATTTCTGTACTATCGCAATTACCGAGCCTGCAATGGGAGCAATAAAGAAAACAATCAATGCTGATTGCCAACCAAGATAGGCACCGATCATCGCCATCAACGTGACGTCGCCGAACCCCATTGCTTCCTTTCCCAAGGCCTTTCCAGCCACAATGCGAACGGCCCAAATG
>CBDUAB010000175.1:0-6807 GCA_965365045.1 uncultured Planctomycetales bacterium | reverse complement strand
GATACATGCTGCTCAAAGCCTGCGATGAATTCGTCCCGATATTGCGTTTGATAAACGATATCGACCATTGATAGATCCTATAAAGCAAAAGTTAAATACCTTTCCGCTTCAGGGTGTCCATAAAGGCTATGCAGGGTGTCCCTGTTGGGCGCTGCGCCTGCCTGTTTGGCGTCGATGCGTGGTTTGTCGCGTGAATGAACGTCCGAGGATAGCCGTGCGCAAGGCGCTAACGGGCTCGTGTTAGGCTCCTGGCGGGCCATCGTTGCAAGCAATGGCCGAAGTTATGATCAAGGGCCCCTCGCGCGACTTTGCTTTGCTGCTGGGTGAAACGGCCGCGCCGATCGAAAACGTACGAAAGAGATCCACCGCAGCTCACGGCAACGGTTGTGAAGCGCGAAGATACGCAAACAGATCGCGGATTTGTTGGTCGCTGAGCGGTTGCAGCACGCCGTCCGGCATGATGGATCGTTGGATCGCATTCATCTCTTCGATTTCTTCGCGCTGGACGATGAGGCGTTGGCCCTCGGCGGTGCGCAGCATCACGACTTGATTGTCTTGATCGACGATGAAACCGGTCAGGGTGCGGCCGTCGTGAGTGAACATGACATATGTCTCGTAACCTTCACGGATCTCGAGACTGGGGTTGATTACGTTAATCAGCGCGCGGCGCAGGTCGTTGCGGTCCAGCGATGTCAGATCCGGACCGACATCGCCGCCGTCGTCGAACAGCTTGTGACATTTGCCGCAGGTGCCTTGGAATAGTGGCTTGCCATTATGTGGAATGCCTGATCCGCTGTTGATCACTCCTGTGACGCGTGCGATCTCGGCGACCATCTCAGCCGAAGTTGCGCCCGCGACCGTGCCCCAATGTTTATTTACCAGTGCGGCGATTTGGTCGTCCTGGTGCAAGAGGATTTTTCGCACGATGTCATGCGGAACCGTGTCGGCCTGAATCTGACCACTGTCGACCGCGGTTAACAGTTTTAGCGACCACGGCTTGCGGCTTGCCAGGAGTGATTGCGCGACATCGCGCGTGTCGCCGGACAACTTGTCGTGAATCGCAATTACGCGCTCCGCAATCCGCGGCTCCGCAAACGATTGCAGCGCGGTTAATGCCGCGATGCGGACCGCATCGTCGTCCGACGTGGCAATCGAATCGAGCAACATCGGCAGTGCCGTAGCCTCTTGGACGTCGCCCAAAATGTGGATCAACGACACTCGTTGTTCTTTATCCGCCTCTTCATCGACAATTACTTTTACCGCTTCCTCTATTGCTACCGCGTTGCCCTGTCGCACACGAAGTGCCAGCGAACCGCCACCGATCTCGGCCATCGCTGCGATTAGCTCGTCCGGCAGCGCCCCCAGCGAGCGACCTTTGAATGCTTCTTCGAAGCCGGACAAAAGTTGTCGTGCATATTCTTCGGTCGGTGCGAGCTGCATTAGTTTCGCGCACATCAGTAGATCCGAACGTCGTCCCGCGAGTGCGTACCGCCGCATGATTCGCTCGACAATGTGTTGCTTGACGGTTGGCTTGTCCCAGAGCGATGCATCAGCGAACAAGTCCAACACCGCGTCGCGATTTGAATCGGCCACTGCTTCGATCGCCCACCACAACAGCAGCGGCAAATGAATGTCGCTGGCGTCCACAGTCCAGGCCAGCAGATTCTTTACGATCGGCAGGCTGCTATCGGCTGGCAATCGGCGCGCCGAGCAAGCGAGCTGGCTGCGTGCCTCGATATTCGGTTCAGTTGACGCCAGGATGGCAAGTCGATCCGCAAGTGTCCGCGAAACCTGGCCGTCATCGCACATCAGTCGTACTGTCCACAGCCGCACGAATGGTTCATCGTGGTCGAGCAACCGCACCGCGATTTCTTCGTTCAAGCCGCCGGACAGATTCAAAGCCCACAGCAATTCGAGCGCGAATTGGCCGCTATTCTCCATCACCGCCTGTCGCAGTACGGGTACGATCGAACTGTCTTGGCGGTCGCCTAGTAGTCGCAGTGCTTGTTGGCGGAACCATTTGTTTTTGTGCTGCAACACGTCGACCAATTGGCGGGACGAAAGTTTCGCGAGGTCAAAGCGCTCGGCCGACTGCGACTGTTTGCCACGCAGCCGCCAAATGCGACCACTTTCGCGATGTATCCGACCTTGGTAGTGGCTGGCATGATCGATTCGCTGTTCGTACATGTCCGCCACATAGATCGCGCCGTCCGGTCCGACTTTGATATCAACCGGGCGGCACCATTTGTCGCTGCTCGCAAACGGATGGCCAATGTCCTTGCTCTTGAATGACGAACCATCAGATTCCATCTCACTCTGAACCACATGGCTCTGCAGTGGACCGACGCCGAACAGCTTGCCGTGATGATTGTCCGGGAGCGTAGCGCCCTCGTAGATGACAAACACGTGTGTGAACCGCTGCACTTTGTGATGCGCCATCGGAGGGAAATAGCCGAACGCGAACGGATTGGACAACTGGCCGTGCTTACCGAATCCTTTCTGCAGGTAGCCGCCTTGGACGTAATGAAAACCACGCGTGTCGCCACCGTTGTGACCCGAGTAGATACGCCCTTTTGAATCAATCTCCAGCCCAAATGCGTTGCCGCCGCCTTCGGCAAAGATTTCATAACGTCGCGTCTCGGGATGGTAGCGCCACACAAGCTGTCCCATCGAACGAATCGGCTCCTCCTCAGAAACGTCCTCCTCAGAAACATAGTGTCGGATTTTTCCGCTGACGGTGCTGCCCTGGCAGGCGTAGAGCCAACCGTCCGGACCCCAACGCAAGCTGTTGGCGATTGAATGCGAATCTTCAAGGCCGAAACCTTCTAGCAATACCTCCGGTTCGCCGTCTGGCGTGTCGTCGCCATCGTGGTCAGGATAAAACAGCAAATAGGGCGGATTCAGCACAAACAATCCGCCGCGGCCAATGGCAAATGACGTCGCCAGACTCAGTCCGTCGACAAACGTTTTGTGCCGCTCGTAGCGCCCATCTCCATCGATGTCTTCGTGAATGGTGATTTTGTCGTTGCCACGGAAGTGATGCGGAGGGGGCAGGGGAGTCTTGTCGTAAACCGTGCGTAAGAATTTGTCACGGCTGACCATTTGCAAACCAGCCGGTTTGGGATATTGCAGATATTGAAGTACCCACAGACGCCCTCGCTCATCCCATTTTATCGATAGAGGTTGGCAAACGTGTGGCTCGCCCACCGCAAGCTCAACGATCAGGTCGTCCGGCACTTGGATTCGTGCGAGCGAGTCCGCGATAGAAAGCGGTCCATCGTCGTCGTCGAGCTGCTTCAGCGCTGCGTCGATCTCCGCTCGATCTCCAAGTTCAACGAAAGTGGCGCTGGGATTGATTTGGTCGCGCATGGACAACTTTGCCCAAGCGACGTCGTCGCCAGCGGACGCTTCCCATTGGCCCTGCAACCGCAGTGCTTCTTTCTCGCCGAACAGCACGGGTGCGGCGACGTTGAACCCACCGCGGCTTTCGTTTTGATAAACCCGAATTGCGACGACATTCTTCTGGCCGAACAGAACGTTCTGGCCATCGATTGCGAAACGAAGCGACACGCCGAGGCCGCTACGATATTCCGGCGGAAAAGTTCCGAGGCCCCCGATCCTTTGGCCGTTAAAATAGACTTCGCGCGCGTCGTCGACTGCCTCGACGAACAATTCCAATTGCTGGCCATCCCACGACTTGGGAACGGTGACGACACAGCGGAACCAAATAAACCCCGCCCGCGATCCATAGTGGCCGCCGCTCAGATCTTTCCACGTCTGCGGAACCTCAACAAGTGCCCATTCGGCCTGTGGCGATTCCGTGTCTTCGGCTGCTGGCGCTGCAGCGATGATCGCGGCGACTGCTAAAGCAACCAATAAGTAGATTGGAGGTCCATGTTGCCGACTCTTCAGAGGGCGTCTCATTTGTTTTCTCGCTTTCGCCCCATCAGCATATCACGTCTGCATGGACCCTGCGTGTGCTGTTCCGACGCGCCAGGAAAGGGGTCCAAGACTGAGTGGCAGTTCCGCTTTTGTAATCGATGATGTTTGGTTGCTGTCCATTTTGTCAGATTCCGTTCCGCTGAGAAGTAGGGTTCTGGCTCCGTCACGAATCATGTTTAATGGCGGATGGTTGTAGAATCAAGGATCACGGAAAATGCCTGTGGCTGCCAGTTCCGACAATTCGAACTACATTGGGCGAGACCGGCATGCGCATGGCGGCAAGCGGCCGGCTGAATTCAGTTGTGCTTCCCAAGTTGGCGACGCGCTTTCCCAGCTTGAAGCGAAATCGGTGTTTCTCGTCGTGGACCGACTGGCCTACGAATCGTCCGGGGCACGGTCGCAGCTGGCACCCCACTGGGAGGCCCGGAAGGTTGTCGAATTCGACGCGTTTCAGTGCAACCCGCGCAGCGAAGACGTTTTGAAGGGCGTCGAGCAATATCGAAGAACTCCGTGTGATGTCATGGTCGCGGTGGGCGGAGGAACTGCACTCGATGTCGCGAAACTCATTCGTTGCTTTGCCGCTCAGCGTCGCCGGCCCACCGACATCATCGCGGACAACGGTCTGATCGAGAAGTCAGCGTGTCCCCTGGTCGCCGTACCAACGACGGCAGGAACCGGTAGCGAAGCGACCCATTTCGCGGTGCTTTACGTTAACGGCGTGAAGCATTCGATTGCACATCATTCGATCATGCCGGATGCCGCCGTCGTCGACTGGCGGCTAACAGAATCCGTCCCTCCACGAATAACGGCCGAGACAGGACTCGACGCATTAAGTCAAGCGATCGAGTCGATCTGGTGCATTCATTCAACGGACGAGTCCATCTCTTATTCCGTCGAGGCGCTCGAGCTGATCTTGGACCATCTTGAGACCGCCGTTCATGCGCCAGGCCCCGCTGCGCGGGCGGCCATGTCTCGCGCCGCACATCTTGCTGGCAAGGCAATTAACATCACTAAAACAACGGCACCGCATGCGATCTCGTACAAAATCACTCACGATTTCGGTATTGCGCACGGCCACGCGGTTGCCCTGACTTTGGGATCCGTGTTGGTCTTTAACGCTAACGCAACGAATTCGGAAGTCACCGACGCGCGAGGCCTGGAACACGTACAAGAAATGGTTAACCTTATTCTCTCAAAGCTCGGGTGTAAGAACGTCGAAGAGGGCAGGGCGAGGCTTACCAAATTGATGGAGTCGATTGAGTGTGCAGCGCGATTGAGCCAACTTGATATTGCGGGACAAGAGACCCTCGAGAGCATTGCCGGCAGCGTGAACGTCGATCGGCTCAAAAATAATCCACGGAAAATGACCACGGCGCAACTGATGCAGTTGCTTGAATCGATTCAATAATATTAGTGAAAGGACAACGCGAACATGGGTTTCCAAAATGACTTCGTTTTTCGTCGAGAGTATCGAGGGCGCGTCAAGGCACTGGTCTTGGATTGGAGCGGTACCACGGCCGATGCTTACGTGATCGCCCCGGCGGTTGTTTTTGCGGAAGTTTTTGAAAAACAGGGCGTAAGTATCTCGATGAAAGAGGCTCGCGGCCCGATGGGGCTCCGCAAGGATTTGCATATTAAGGCCTTGACCGAAGATCCACAAATCCGCCAGCGCTGGAAGGACGTACACGGCAAGTATCCCGACCAAAGCGATGTCGACCGCATGTTCGAGAAGTTCGTCCCCGCGCAGCTTGAGTGTTTGCCCTCGCATACCGGACTCTTACCGGGAGTCGCTGATGTCGTTTCCCGTTTGCAGCAGCAGGGTATCAAGGTTGGTTGTTCCACCGGATTCACGCGGCCGATGGTCGATATCCTGGAAAAGGCTGCCAAAGAACAAGGCATGGAGTTGGACGCGTCGGTAGCCGGTGACGAGGTCGTGCAAGGCGCTCGGCCCCGTCCGTTCATGGTCTACCGCAACTTGGATTTGATGGACGCCTGGCCAATTCATGCCGTGATCAAAGTTGACGATACGGTCGGCGGAGTTGGCGAGGGCTTGAATGCCGGTTGTTGGTCGGTGGGAGTTTCACGATACAGCAACTACATGAACATCAACAGCTATCAGGAAGCGGACGACATGCCGGCCGCGGAAGTCGATCGGCGACATAATGAAACACGCGAGATTCTGCAAAAGGCAGGAGCGCACTACGTCATCGATTCGTTCGCCGACATCGAACCTGTCATCGAAGATGTCAATCAACGACTTGCACGCGGCGAACGTCCGTAGCCATAGGACGCGGTTATGGTCGCGGTATCGTCTTCATTTCGGTCGGCGCAATGGCGAATGCTGCTGGCCACGATGTTTTGTTACCTGTTCTTCTACACGGGGCGACAAACGTTTGGATTCGCCATCCCCGGGATTCGAGAAGAACTAGGGATTAGCCTATCCACGCTTGGTTGGGCCTCAACCTGTCTTTTGTGGGCACGGATTGTCTGAGAGCATGGACGAGCAAGTGTTCGAGGCCTTCTTTTCTTCGAAGGAAGATGGTCTTGGCATGGGGTTGGCGATTAGCCGTTCGATCATAGAATTGCACGGCGGGAGGATTTGGGCGGCGCCAAATTTGGAAGGCGGCGCGTCGTTTCACTTTTCACTGCCCGTGACCGATGGGATTCCACAACATGACCAGCGAAGCCACCGTATTTCTCGTTGATGGCGACGAGAGCCCTCGCGATGCACTTGGAAAGCGGACGCATAAATTGAGCCGATGGCGCTAGCCGCGGGTTTGAGTGGTCGTCGCGGCACGCAAGAACCCGAAGCTAGCGCGTTCGGCTCAAATGCCAATGCTGCGGGGCGGACCATTCATGCGTAGG
>CBDUAB010000174.1:0-6811 GCA_965365045.1 uncultured Planctomycetales bacterium | reverse complement strand
GGCGGGCGGCCTTGCAAGTGATGGTCAACATCCCATTGGCCGCGATTGGTTCGGTCATCGCGTTATTGCTAACGAACTGGCCGGGATTGGACGTGCTCGCAAACGAAGGGATTTGGCAGTGGCCTCGGATTTGGCTTGAAAGCACCAGCCTCTCCGTTGCCCATTGGGTTGGGTTCATCACGTTGATCGGCATCGTCAGCCGCAACGGCATCATGATGATCTCACACTACCTGCACTTGATGAAGTACGAAGGCGAGAGCTTCACCAAGGAGATGATCATCCGCGGCAGCCTCGAACGCCTGGCTCCCGTCTTAATGACCGCGCTTACGACAACAATTGGCCTGATCCCGTTAGCCCTTGGTGGCAGCGAAACCGGCAAGGAAATCCTTCACCCGCTGGCTATCGTCGTGATCGGCGGCCTACTCAGTTCGACGCTGCTGGACCAGATTGTGACCCCAGCGTTGTTCTGGAAGTTCGGCCGCAAGGTCGCCGATGAGCACGGCGTTGCCGAGGGGGAATCCGCGATCCAACAGTCGCGGATGCATCAGTTGGCCGCGGAGTTTGATTGACCCCAACGTATCAAAATACTTATGGATTATGGATATGAAAAGCGCGACGTTCAACTGTTTCGACCTGGACCAAGCGGTGCGATCGATTGCCGCCGCGACCGGTGCGGCTGAGCGGCAAGTACGGACCGCGATCGAATTGCTGGAGGATGGCAACACGCTGCCTTTCATCGCGCGTTACCGTAAGGAGGCGACCAGTGGGCTGGACGAGACAGCATTGCGGATGATCGAGGACGGGCTGGCCAAGGCGCATGAGCTGGCAAAACGCAAGACCACGATCTTGCGGACCATTGACGAACAAGGGTTGCTGGCGCCAGAGCTTCGACGGCGGATCGAGCAGTGCACGGACAAACAAGTGCTGGAGGACCTGTATCTGCCATTCAAGCCCAAGCGGCGGACGCGCGCGGCAACGGCTCGCGAGCGCGGGTTGCAGCCCCTGGCGGATTTATTGCTCAAGCAGCAAGCACTGGGCAGCCCTCGGTCAGAGGTATTGCAACCGTTTGTCAATTCTGAGAACGGTGTACCAGACGAGCAGGCCGCCATCCAGGGCGCCTGCGACATCGTGGCGGAGCAATGGTCGGAGGACATGGAGACACGCCGATGGCTAAGCGACCAGGCGAAAGGATTCGGCCACCTCCGCTCTCAAGTCAAACGCGGCAAGAAGGAAGACGCCGCAAAATTCGAAATGTATTTCGACCATCAAGAGCCTGTGAAACGAGTTCCCTCGCACCGCCTGTTGGCGATGAAGCGCGGGGAGGCGGAGGGGTTGCTGCGGGTAAATGTCTTGCTTGACGATGACTACGTGCTGCGCAAGCTCAAGACACGAATGGTGCACAACGTCCAGTTCGAATTTCATCAGGAGCTGCTGGACACGGTCGAAGACTGTTATCGACGTCTGCTGTTGCCCGCCACCGAGTCAGCCACGCTGCAGGATCTTAAAGAGCAAGCGGACGACGAAGCAATCCAAGTGTTCGTCCAAAACCTGCGCGAGCTGCTGCTGGCGCCTCCGGCTGGCCCGCGAGTCACAATGGGGATCGACCCGGGCTTTCGCACCGGCTGCAAGGTCGCGGTGGTCGACGGCACGGGCAAGTTTTTGGAAAGCTGCACCATCTTTCCCACGCCGCCCCGCAACGACGTTGCTGGTGCCACCGCGACCTTGCGTGAGTTGATGGCTCGCCACAACGTGCAGCTCGTCGCGATCGGCAACGGTACGGCCTCCCGTGAGACGGACGCCTTTGTCAGCGACTTGCTGAAGGAACCCAGTCTGAAGAGCGCCGGTGGTCTGCCGCCCACCAAAGTCGTGGTAAGCGAGTCGGGTGCGTCGATCTATTCGGCTAGTGAACTGGCTGCCCACGAGTATCCCGACCTGGATCTTACAGTCCGAGGTGCCATCAGTATCGCGCACCGACTACAGGATCCACTGGCCGAGCTGGTCAAGATCGATCCCAAATCAATCGGAGTCGGACAGTACCAGCATGACGTGAACCAGGCACTGCTCCGCCGCGGATTGGAACGCGAAGTGCAGTCATGCGTCAGTTCGGTGGGGGTCGACGTCAACATGGCAAGTAGCTCACTGCTGGCGTACGTGGCTGGTATCGGTCCCAAGCTGGCCGAGCGGATTGTCGAGCATCGCGATGCGCACGGGCGGTTTGACGGCAGGCAGCGACTATTGGACGTCCCCAAGTTGGGCCGGAAGGTGTTCGAGCAGGCGGCGGGATTCCTGCGGATTCGCGATGGGCGCCAACCCTTGGACAACTCGGCCGTCCATCCCGAGAGGTATCGCGTCGTGGAGAACATGGCGACCAAGGTAGGCGTTGCCTCCAGCCAACTCGTGGGCAATGCGACCTTGGCCGGCAAGCTCGACGCTCAGGACTTCGTTAACGAGCAGTGCGGCCTGCCGACGGTCGAGGACATCCTGGCCGAACTGGCTAAGCCTGGCCGCGATCCGCGTAGCGAATTCAAGGTGGCCCAATTCGCCGAGGGCGTCAACGACTTGAAAGACTTGAAGGAGGGGATGATCCTGGAGGGAGTGATCACCAACGTCACCAAGTTCGGCGCCTTCGTCGACCTGGGTGTACACCAGGACGGACTAATCCACATTTCGGAACTTGCCAACGAATTCGTTAAGTCACCCAGCGACGTGGTTTCGGTCGGCGACGTGGTCCGCGTCAAGGTGCTGGAGATTGACCTCCAGCGACGCCGCATCGCCGCCTCCCGAAAACAAGTGTGAGCTGTCGCGAGGTTTCGTCACGATCGATCACGCGGTATAAATCAGCGAAAGAACTGAAGCCGCCCCGGAAACTTAGGAGATTTGTGTCGCCAATGCCCACTATTTCACTGAGCCGCAGTCAAGAAGTTTTCCGGCGGGCCTGCCAACTCATGCCGGGCGGAGTTAACAGTCCGGCGCGCGCTTTCGGTGCGGTCGGCGGTGACCCAATCGTGATGGAAAAGGGCAAGGGAGCTTATCTTTTCGACGTCGATGGAAACCGTTACATCGACTACATCGGCTCTTGGGGGCCGATGATTCTCGGCCATAGCCACCCGCAAGTGATCGCGGCCGTCCAAGCCGCCGTGGATAACGGCACAAGTTTTGGGGCGCCGACGGTAGCTGAAAATGAATTGGCCGAACTCATCGTGGCGGCATTTCCGTCGATTGACAAAGTACGACTCGTGAGTTCCGGCACGGAAGCGACGATGAGCGCGATCCGATTGGCACGAGGTTTCACGGGCCGTGATTTGATTATCAAGTTCGCCGGAAACTACCACGGACACGTCGACAGCTTGCTTGTGGCAGCGGGCAGTTCTGCTGCGACATTATCGGTGCCGAACTCGCCAGGCGTTACCGCAGGAACATCAGCCGATACGATTGTGCTGTCTTACAACGATGTCGCGGCTCTGGAAACGGCCATCGGCGCGCATGGCGATCAGTTGGCCGCCGTGATCCTAGAGCCGGTCGTCGGCAACATGGGTTGCGTGGTGCCAAGCGACGAATTTCTTAAAACGCTTCGTGAGTTGACCGCCAAATGTGGAGCCGTGTTGATCTTTGACGAAGTAATGACTGGATTTCGTGTGGCCTACGGAGGCGCCCAGGAACGATTTGGAATCACTCCGGACGTTACGACGCTCGGCAAGATCGTCGGAGGTGGATTGCCAATTGGCGCCTACGGTGGCCGTGGTGACATTATGGACGCAGTCCTGCCGGTCGGCAAAGTCTTTCAGGCCGGTACGCTCAGCGGAAATCCCGTGGCAACAGCGGCCGGTATCGCCACGCTAAGAGAATTGCGCGACAAACCACCGTACGATCAGCTCGAGTCGATGTCGGCACGCCTTGCTGATGGTCTTGTCGACGCGGCGAATGCTGCTGGAGTTGCTCATTCACTGTGCCGAGTGGGCAGCATGATGACGCTGTTCTTTAACGATCGACCGGTAACTAATTGGTTGGCCGCCGAGCAATGTGACGTACAACGTTTTGCCAAGTACTTCTGGGGGCTGATCCATCGCGGTGTGTACATGCCGTGTAGCCAGTACGAGGCGTTATTCGTGTCGGCAATGCACACAAAGGATGATATTGATCAGACGATCGCTGCGGCGCGCGAAGTGCTGTCGTCCGTGGCGTGATGCGGGATGGGCGCAACCCGCAAGAGTGCTACGATTTTTTGAGTTTCTCTTCGGCGGCGCTACGCCGATAATACTGGGGTGACAACTTCCAGAGATCGTCTTCGCCAGCGCTAAGATACAATTCCTTACCCAATCGCCCCACGGTTTCAGCCCGTGGCATCCAATTCACCGAACTAACAACGCGAGCGGCAAGTTCTTGTTCGTCGCAGCGAGAAAGACCGGGACCAGTGACCGTGCACTCATCGCTTAGCTGCGCGGTCCAACTTTCTCGATCGATAATTGTCGTCGGTTTTACATTTCTTAGAACGCCGTCGACCAACCGATAGCTCGCCGAAAAAAACTGTTTTCGCTGTGCATCCATGACAACGTGCAGGTCGCCGTTGTCGCTGACCGCTGGCGCTTGACGAGCAATCACGTCGAGCGTATTGACGCCGATCGTTTTGGCGTTGATAGCATACGCCAGTGTCTTAGCAGTTGTGACTCCCACTCGCAGACCTGTGAATGAACCTGGACCAAGCGTAACAGCAATTAGGTCAATCTGTCGAGGTGTCCAATTCACTTTTTCTAGCAAATGTCGGACCGTAGGCGCGAGGGACCGCGCTGACCGGCAGTCGTCCGGGAGCTCGATTTCCGAGACTAACGTGTCGTCAACCAGGGCCGCGATCGACCCTTGGATTCCTGACGTTTCTAATGCCAACAGATTCATTTCACACGTGTCCGATCGCAAAAACATCTGCCTGGTGTGCGTATCGTCACAAAATCGGTAACATCAATATGCGGTTATTAGCGATTGAACCAATTGAGCCGTCCGCATCCGCGGTGTTCCGGGGTTCTGGCAGGGCGCCAACCCAATAAAAGTTTATACTTGCAGGTGGCGCGACATGAAAGTGGTTTGGCAGCGAGATTGAAGCGGTAAAGGTTCCAAATGCATCGGGCAATCATTAGCGACGTACACGCGAATCTCGAGGCGCTGGAGGCCGTGCTCGCCGATATTCGGGAACAAGGTATCGAGGAAATCTACTGCCTTGGCGATGCAATCGGTTACGGACCAAATCCGTGTGAGTGCATAGACGAAATCATGAAGCTCAACGTATGCATCTTGGGTAATCATGATCAGGCCGCCATGTTCGATCCTGACGGTTTTAATCCCGTGGCTTTGCGTGCAATTTACTGGACGCGGGAGAGACTCGAGCAGGGACCAGGAAACTCATCGGCTGTTAATCGTCGTTGGGATTTTTTGGGGGAATTGCCCTCACGGCATGACGAAGGACGATTCCTCTTCGTGCACGGGTCACCGCGAGACGCGACAAATGAGTATGTCTTTCCGGAGCATACCTACGACGAGCGCAAAATGCAGAATCTGTTTCGCCGGATTGAGCAGTATTGCTTCCAAGGTCATACCCACATTCCGGGTGTCTTCTCGGAAGAACATGGTTTTCTCAGCCCGGAGGACTGTGACCATGTGTACGCGCTGGGAAGTGAAAAGTTGATGGTCAACGTTGGTTCAGTTGGCCAGCCGCGCGACAGCGACCCACGTGCGTGTTACGTGGTGTTGAAGGACGACGAATTGCAGTTTCGTCGGGTTGAATATCCTCTGGAAACGACCATCGACAAGATTTACAAGATCGGCGAACTCGATAACATGCTCGGTGATCGGCTGCGCGGCGGACGCTAAACCACTCCATGAACGATACACCCACGGCCAATTCCGCCCAACTGCCCCACGATAATTCCGGTGTCAAGAATCCTCCGCACACCATTGGCGGCATCATCCGCCAGCTCGGTCCTGGGTTGATCATTGCGGGCTCCATCGTCGGCTCCGGCGAACTGATCGCTACGACGGCCGTGGGGGCAGAGGCCGGATTCACGCTATTGTGGCTGATTATCATTGGCTGCGTGATCAAAGTTTTCACCCAGGTTGAGTTTGCCCGCTACACGATCGTCAACGGGCGGACAACGATGGAAGGGCTCAACGAGGTACCCGGGCCTCGGGCGCGGGTCAACTGGATCGTCTGGTATTGGTTAGTGATGTTCCTGATGTCGCTGGCGCAGCTCGGTGGCATTGTCGGTGGAGTCGGTCAGGCGCTGACGATCAGCAAACCACTGACCCAATCGGGTGAACGGTTCAATGACTATCAGGATGTTCAGATCAGACTTACCGTCAACGAGAAACTACTGGCACGAACGAAGCAAAGTGGTGATACCGGCAAGATTGCGACGCTTGTTAGCGAACGGTCGGTACTCACCGCGGACCTCGCAGAGATCGAACAGCCCTACGTCACGACGGAGAAGTACCTCAATGTCAAGGCACGATTGGACGACGTGCGTCAGCAACTTGTGCCGCTCCGAGAAAATTTGCCAGCAGCCCAGAAGCTAATGAAGCAAGAGACGGATCTTGCTGATCAGGAACAGCAGTTGCGAGGACCTCCCCGTTCTAACGACGAAGTGCTGTGGGCTACATTCATCACCGTGATCACGATGGCGGTCCTCGTTGTCGGGCGCTACAACCTGATCCAGACGTTTTCCACGATCCTGGTTGCCGGATTCACGTTTATTACAGTCGGCAACCTTGTCCACCTGCAGAGCCTGCCGGAATGGCGAGTCAGCTGGACGGAACTTATCGAGGG
>CBDUAB010000173.1:0-6849 GCA_965365045.1 uncultured Planctomycetales bacterium | reverse complement strand
ATCCGTACTGATAACAATCGGGATGCCGCGCTGTTTGGCGGCGGAACAATGCGTGTCGTTCAAGTCAAGACGATATGGGTTGGCATTCAGCTCGAGCAACTTTCCATGTTTCTTGGCGGCCGCAAAGATCGCGTCCATGTCCGCTTCATACGGTTCGCGCTTATTCAACAGCCGCCCCGTCGGATGAGCGATCGCTGTCACATGTGGGTTTTCAATCGCTCCCAAGATCCGTTCCGTAATCTGGCCGCGTGATTGGTTCTGGCCGTAGTGCACGCTGGCCAATACCCAATCCGCCTGTGCCAAAATGTCATCCGGCAGGTCCATGCCACCCGCTTCGAGAATGTCGCATTCGATACCTTTCAACACAGTGAGATCGCAACCACACTCCTTGTTGAGTGCGTCGACTTCTTGCCATTGGGCAACAAGACGTTTCGGATCCAATCCGTTGGCCATGCTGACGCGTCGTGAATGATCCGTAATCGCGATGTATTTAAGTCCGCGTTCCCGGGCCGCTGCGATCATGTCACGAATCGACGCCTTGCCGTCGGTCTCTGTCGTGTGCATGTGCAGGTCGCCACGAATGTCTTTGAGAGTGATCAACTCAGGCAGTTCACCCGCTGCCGCCAAGTCAAACTCGCGCCGCGATTCACGCAATTCCGGTGGAATGCAAGGTAAGTCCAGCGTGGCGTAGACATCTTCTTCAGTGACGCCGGCCACGTATTGCTGCTTATCACCGTCAGTGCGATACACACCGTACTCATTAATCTTGAGACCGCGCTGCTTGGCCAATCCCCGAATGACAACGTTGTGTTCTTTGGAGCCAGTGAAGTACTGTAGGGCCGCACCGAACGATTCCATCGGCACGACGCGTAAGTCGACTTGCACGTTTGAATTCACACGGACGGACATTTTGGTTCCCCCGCGCAACAGCACTTCCGTAACTGGATCGAACGCACCGAAGTGATCCATGACCTGGTCCGTATCGGCAGACACGACGAGCAAGTCCAAGTCGCCAACTGTTTCTTTACCACGCCGATAGCTGCCCGCCATCGACATTTTCTTGATGGCCTTACAGCCTTCCATGTGCTCCAACAGCGTGTGAACGATATCGTCCGCTTTCGCCCACAGCATGCGCTCATCTGCGGTTTTGGCAATCGCCAACCCCTTCAGAATCTTCGCTTCCGTCTTCGCTCCGAATCCTTTCAGATCGCGCACTCGTTGTTCATTGCATGCCGCCGCGAGCTGATCCAGGCTATCGATGCCCAATTCCTTGTGCAAAACGGCCGCCTTTTTTGGTCCCAAACCTGGCACTCGCAGTAACGCCATGACCGATGCCGGGATCTCAGCTTTCAGCTCCTCGAGCGCCGGCAGCGAACCGGTGTCGACCAAGATCTGGCACTTCGCCGCCAAGTCCTTACCGATTCCCGGCACATCGGTGAGCGCCTGTGTCTCGTCGGCAAGGATAGAGGAAACGGTCGCCAGCATGTCACGAATTGCCCGCGCGGCAGATCGATATGCGCGCACGCGGAATGGGTTGGCTCCCTGAAACTCAAGGAGATCGGCAACTTGATCGAATACGTCTGAGATCTGGGCGTTATTCAAGGGACATGAAGCAAGTTTAATGATTAAATGCGAGTGGGATTTGAACAGGTTTCGAACACGGCAAACTCGCTCTCAAGTCTCGCTCGACTCGCGGCCCCACAGAGCAAGCCACTTTTCACTTCGCGCTGCCTCACCCCACGTGCAGCTCAACAACATCTTTATCACTTACGACATAATCTGCCTTCACCGTTGTACCATCGTGAACTCTGCTGCCCCACACCCGAGCGAACTTGAGATTTTCAGCAAAATCGTGGTGCACCAGGGCGGCGACGTCCCCAAGCGTTCCGCCGCGACGCACGGTAAACGGCTTTTTATAGTCGGGCGCTTTGGCAGTAGGCAGTTTCGTGTAAACCCGCACGACGTCAAGGGCTTGAAAGATTTCGTTCTTTAATGCATCGATGCCGGTCCCGACGGTGGCTGAGATTACGTACTCTTCGAAGTCAAATTCAGTCTCCTCGTGCATCCGCTCCAGTCGCAACGCAGCATCGTCCAAATCAATCTTGTTTGGCACTAACAACGTGCACGTAAACGATAATCCAACATCGTTTTCATCCAAGTAGGATGCACGCCCCAAACGAGTCTTGGTCTCGGCAAAGCGATTCACGACGTCGATGACGTGCGCTATTCCATCGTCGTTCCCCAAATCCACGAACAGTAACGCCAGGTCCGCCCCGCGAACCAGACCTTGCAGGTTTGGATTTAGCACGTCACGAGTAATGGGTGGCGCATCGATCAATTGGATCAAGACATCCTGCCAGGGCATCATGGCCGGAATTGGCTCGCGCGTAGTGAAAGGATACTCGGCGACTTCCGGACGAGCGCGGGTCACCGCACGGACGAATTGACTTTTTCCGGTATTTGGCCCACCTAACAGAACAACCCGACCGGCGCCCTGCCTGAGAACGCGGAAACTTTGGCCTTTCTTTTCTGCTTTTTGTGAATCGCAATCTCTTTTCGCTTGGCTAATTTTTTGTTTGAGATCGGCGTGAAGCTTGTCGGTGCCCTTATGTTTCGGCAGCTCGCGCAGCATCACATGCAAACAAAGTAGCTCTTCCGCCGAAGTTGTGGCGCGACGGTAGTCCTCTTCGGCCTTACGGTATTGATGAGTTAGATTCGCCGGCATGGCATTTCGTTCGAGCCAATGACTACGGTAAATACTTGAGCTAGACATGAGTTTAGCCCGTTGAAAACCGCCGGGCCAGTCATCACGGAGTGCGCGTAAGTAATCCTGAGCACAACGCCGTTTAGCACATTGACGCAGAATATCGCCTGACTGGAGGTCGAGCGCCAATTTGATGGCTAACAGTTGCGTGGCACCAACGGCGCGAGATCAGCGACGTGCGCGGCGCCAGCCGCCTTCGTCTTCGTCGTCGATTTGCGGGCGGCCCGCTTGCTGCTGAGCAATCGGTCGAAGTCGCATTGGTACTCGTTTTATGGAATCTTGCCGATCAATGTCGACTTGCGACCAATTGATCGGCACGGCATTGCTATGAGGCGCGGCCGCTTCGCGCTGAGCCGTACGATCTGCCGAGTCATCCAATTGGCCGGGAGTCGAGTTGGCGTCCCATCCGGATCGCTGTTGACGTTTGATGTCGGGGATCGGCTTGAGGTAGGGCACCGTTGGTGTTCGTGACGGAGCCGCAGCGCGGTAGGGGTCGCCTTGAAAGGTATCTTGATCGCGGAACTTGTCTTTCTTTTCCAAAGACTCGTCGCGGACTTGCTTACGGTATACGTCATCGCGTGAGGTAGTAGGTCGAACCGAATTCGCCCCATAATATTGAGGAGGGTTGTAGTAACCGGTTCCCCGTGAACCGGATCCGTTTTCGCTCGGAGATACCGGAGGCGGTTCCTGATAGTCTTGGCCTTGATCGCCAGAATTCGCTTCATCGGAACCCAATTCACTCGGCTGCACACTATCAGACAAGCTCGGGCTAGTGTCCGCCGGCAAAGGTGTGATTCGCGTACGGCCGTCCCCTTCCAACGGTACCCAGGGTGTCGCTTGATTGGGCGGTGCCCCGGCGGGCGATGGTTCGAGAGACGATGCGGGTGCGGTGGCAGGGCAATTCTGGCACCTAGGAGCCGCGGCACGCGTCTGTGGTGCTTGGTAGTTCTGTTGGACCAGGCTTGACGAAGGCGAAAACACTTGGCCATCAGAATATCCAGCACTGACGGTGGACGGCACGGTCCCCGATGTCGACCCGATAGTTCCGGGTGCCGCATACGAAACACCGCTGCCGACGGGTGTCCACTCCGTCGCGACCGATGCAGCCCGGCTACCCATCGCACCGTAATAGGAAGTGTTACAACAGGACGATGATGGTGATGATGTCCAAGGTGTCACCGATGTCGCCGAAGAGGAAGTGGCGATCGGATACGTACTGGCTTGCGCACCCGGCTGATACGAAATGTAAGGCACGCGTCGTGCCTGCCATTGGTACGTCGTGCAAGGCCGTAACGCCGAAACGCCGTTGGTCGAAAGCGGATTAACGTAGCTGACAGGACGATATTGCGTTACGGGTACCGGAGTCCAAACAGTGCGGTAGCTCGTCCTCGGTGCGTAACCCGAACATTGCTGGCTTGCACATTGTTGATTCGAACTGAGTTGATTCGAACTGAGTTGATTCGAACTGAGTTGATTCGGATATGCGCTGACGGGTATTCGATAAGTAACCGTTCCGGCTCGCGCCGCGCGGCGCGCAGCGCGGCGTGGAAACAGCCAATCCAAGATCGGACCGGCGTCACACGAGTCGGTCCCGACCGACAATGTGGCCAGCGCGGGCGCGCAAACGACAATCAGCTTTTTAATGTGATATTTCATCCAGTGACTCCCAACTGTCGGAGGTACCGACAGATTCCCCTGCGTGCAACAGGTCGCAAAACAAGTCCTAGCGAACATTCCCTTTGCATCGATAACGCCGATTCGAGGGATGCCGAGTCGATGCGGTTAGGCATCAATCTGCGGACCGTAGAATCGTAGATCATAGATCCACGATGGTGAAGCGCACCGCCAACGAAAACCTTTAATCAAATCTGATTGCCCACGGATTGTGCCGTTTGGGATATCCAGTGAAAAACAAAACTGCATAAACTTGGTCGAAGTCCCATTCTTTTACGCCAGCTTTGCTGGCTGCATGCATTAGACAATTAGCGGCGAGTTGAAGTTTCACGTAACGGTTTTTGGCGCGGGGTCCATACACCCTTTCCTTTTTTATGTGGCGATTGCTGGCATTGCTTGCTCTTTTGCGAGTGTGGTTCGGCGGCGGTAGCGGCCGCCGGGGCGAGTTACAAAATATTCGTCAAATCGGTCGTCCTCACTTAGCAGGGCCGCGCGTACCGTCAGAATGGCTTCGGCTCCGTCTGGGTCGTTCCAGAATTGTTCCGTACCCTTCACACGCATATTAAACTCTTTGACCAACGATTCCATCAACGTTGAGGTCATCGGTAATCCCAAGCGGCGATAACGAGGATCTTACTCGGTCCAAGTTGTTCTCCAAATAGGTCAGCGCACGCTGAATCGGGCGCCGGGGATCGTTGTCAGGCAAGGCTTGATCGAGAGGCACGTCAAACTCCTCTGCCAGAGCACGCCATTGGGCCAGGACGTCCGTGGCCTCTCCGTTCCACAAAGCGGTGATTCAGGTGACGTACCGTTGCCATCCATCGTCCGCATCACGGCCGATGGCCATCGCGATCCCGTAGACATAGCTCAGCAAATGGATGAAATCGATAATGCCAAGATATCCCAACGGTTTGAAATAGCGCTCCCAGACGGTCCAGATGCTGGATTGGCCATCGCCCAAAAACCTTTGCGAGGAGCATGATCCAGGCCTCGCTCGGCCGATTCAGCGGCCAGGATCCGACCACATGCGTCGGCGCCTTCGAGAATGGCGACACACGTACGTTGGAGACGAACCGGACGTTTTGATTTGGTCGACTGGTCAGTGTTCGTCGCAGGAATCTGATCCGATGCGTTTTCGGTCAGTTTTTCTTCAGCCAAGATTTCGCCGATACTCTCGTCAGTGGCTGATTCCTCCGGCGTTGCTTTCTTCTGCCGGTGTAACTGCGTCACCAACTTCTGCACCTTGGGACGGTTCAGGAAGAGTCGTGGCACTTCAGGCCGCGGATCGTCCGCCGATTCGTCGCTCTGCAAACGAACGACACAGCCTGCTTGAAGTTCCCGCCAGTGGGGATTCGTCACACCTCGTTGCCCGTCGTCATCCCGAGTACGAATCCGTCCTCCGTCCATCTCCAGGACACCGACTTGTGGCAAGTTTTCTGGTGCATCCGCAGCAACCTTTCGGGGTTCTGAAAGAGGGCGGTTGGCTTCGCGTTGATGGTGCTCCTCCACCATCGTTGTCTGTTGCTCTTTCATCTCACGTCCGGCATGCAAGGTCAGTTCGGACACGCGCGTCGCATTCAATTGCCACTCGGCGAGTTCATTGAGTGACTTCGAACCAACACTATGCGACTTTTCGTTACCACCTGCGTAGACCGCTTTTCGACGAGCTCGCGGCGTAAGGTTCTGGCTATCCATCCGCCTAACGGGTTAGATTAACGATTGATGATTGGCGATTGTTGATTGTTGAAGTTAAGAATGCCTTCCTTCGCAAATCAACAATCATCAATCGCAATTCAGTTTGGCCCTTCGATTGCCGGCGCAACATAACAAGAAAGCCAGCACCGAGGAATTGACCAGGCCACCTGCCGCCTGCCCCCCGACCCCTGATCCCCGACCCCTGAATAGCGCAGAATGGCACAACGGCTCGGCCAAAATGTATTGTCAGCAAATGCACGGGAGAACGTTCTCAGATGCCCCACGAATTGAATTTCAAGCAAGAACTGACAGGTTGTTTTGGTTTTCCTGTTGCCGAGAATCCAACTCAGGCGATGATCGAACCCGCTTATAAGGCAATGGGTTTGGATTGGCGCTACATTACCATGGAAGTACAACCCGATGGATTGGCCGATGCGGTGAACGGAGTTCGAGCGATCGGATTCAAGGGTTTTAATTGCACAATTCCCCATAAAGTGGCCGTCATTCAACATCTTGACGGTCTCGGTGAATCAGCCGAACTGATGGGGGCCGTAAATTGCGTCGTCCGCCGTGACGGGAAATTGATCGGCGAGAATACGGACGGAAAAGGGTTTGTATCGTCGCTGCGGGAGATTTGTGATCCCCAGGGCAAGTCGATGGTGCTGGTAGGTGCCGGCGGTGCCGCGCGGGCCATTAGCGTCGAAATGGCCTTGGCG
>CBDUAB010000172.1:0-6870 GCA_965365045.1 uncultured Planctomycetales bacterium | reverse complement strand
CCGTTCGTCACGATCGTTCCGCTTCAGTTGCTCGCCTATCACATCGCCGTATTGCGTGGCTGTGACGTGGACAAGCCGCGAAACCTCGCCAAGAGCGTCACCGTGGAGTAGTCGCGTGTCCTGCGCGGTCCGGGTGCGGTAACGTACTTTCTTTTGTAAAGTGCGTTCCTGCACTTACTGGTGAAAAAACGACAGCCTGTGAGCTACATCGTCACTCGATGACTGCCCCTCTGTAGACGGGTAGAGCTATTGGCCGTTCTGGCTATCATGGGAATTGGAGCGAACAGACGAACGTTGCGTCGTTCTTTCGTTTTTCTGTGAAAATCCAAGAGCGAGACTAGTGAACTTCAGACATGAAAACCAAGTGTTTTGACGCTTGGGCAAACGAAAGCAAGCATATGATGCGCCGGCGATGTGGCACATGTTGCCATCTGTTGGTCTGTTTATCCATTGTCAGCCTGACATCCTCTGTTGCCGAATCCTCGGTCCGTTCCATGGATGGAAGCGGAAACAATCTGGCCAACTCCACCTGGGGCGCCGCCGGTACGATGTTCTCGCGGCTCGATCCTACGAACTACTACGGGGATCTCATTGGTTCCCCTGCCGGCTCAAGCCGACCCAACGCGCGCGATCTGAGCAACGCTTTTGGCGACCAGAGTGGGTTGATGCCTGACCCTGAAGGGAGGTCGGATTTCGTCTGGACGTGGGGGCAGTTCTTGGACCATGACATAACGTTACGTCGAGCGGGTTCCGAATCGCTGCCCATTATGGTTATGGATCCGGCGGATCCCTTGCAGCCTATGATTCCATTCCATCGCTCGGATTACGACCCTTCAACCGGCACGTCCACAAGTAATCCTCGAGAGCAAGTGAATGACATCACGACGTATGTTGATGCATCCATGGTCTACGGATCCAACGCGTCGCGCGCGACCGCCTTACGAACATTCGACGGTGGACGACTCAAGATGGATGCCGAACGTCTGTTACCGCGCAACACCACGTTGCTGCCCAATGAAAACGCCGGCCCCGAACCAGCCGAAACGTTGTTTCTGGCGGGCGACGTACGGGCTAATGAACATGTTGGTTTGACCGCGCTGCAAACGCTGTTCGTGCGAGAGCATAATCGCACGGCAACCGAAATAGTGAACCAGAATCCCGACTGGACTGACGAACAGATTTATCAGCACGCACGGAAAATGGTTGGTGGCATTGTGCAATCAATCACTTATCAAGAGTACTTGCCCGCGCTGATTGGCCCCGCGGCTCCCGATCCTCACACGGCATCCTACGATCCTACGGTTGATGCGACGATTTCCAACGAGTTCGCGTCGGCCGCGTTTCGCCTGGGACACACGGAGGTTTCACCGTCGATGCAGCGGCTCCAGAACGACGGCACGCCGGCGCCTGGCGGGCCCATTGAACTGATGGACGGGTTCTTTGTGCCATCTTTTTTCACCTCGGGCGTGGAAGTCGATTATTTAATGAAGGGACTCGCGGGCCAGCGTCAACAGCGAACCGATACGAACATGATTGACGCGTTACGTCACGCCATGTTTGGACCACCGGGCGCCGGCGGCATGGATCTATTAGCCATCAACATTCAGCGTGGTCGCGACCATGCTCTGGCGTCGTACAACGATCTACGCTCCGCCATGCCGGGGATGACCAAGGTCAACAGCTTCGCCGAAATCACGTCCAATCAACAGATGCAGGAAACGTTGTCAAACCTGTACTCGAGTGTCGATGACGTTGATTTGTGGGTCGGAGCCGTAATGGAGGATGCCACGCCGGGTTCGGGGCTTGGCGAGCTGCTGAACGAAATGTTGCACCACGAATTCAATGAATTGATGATCGGCGATCGCTTCTTCTATCTGTGGGATGACGAGCTTTCGCCGGCGGAAATTGACGACATCTCTGGCACACGTTTGTCCGACATAATCCTTCGTAATACGAGCATCACGAATCTGCAAAAGAACGTCTTTTTCGTTCCTGAACCCTCGTCGCTAGCACTTTGCCTAGTGCTCTTTGGCGTGACAGCGTTGCGTCGCCGTTAGCCGCTGACAAATCTGCCGTGTTCGTCGGAAGCGATACTTTGACGGAGAATGTCCATCGACCTCGGCGTGTCTTGCGCCAAGATTGCGGTGGAATTAAGCCACAGGCCGGGGAACACGATGCTACATAGAATTCCGTCCTGATTGGGCTCGACGATTGCGTCATGCCCAAGATCAAACAACGCTAATTCGTGTTCTTCAATGCAAAGGACCAAGTATTCCTTCACACCGGCGCGCTGATACATTTCCTTCTTGGCATGCAAATCGATGGCGACCGTGCTATGTGCAATCTCAACGACTAACTCTGGGGCTCCTAGTACATAGTCATCCTCAGTTGTTGTCGACTGGCCACCGAACTCAGCTCGTAGCCGCAAATACAAATCCGGTTGCGGCTCATTTTCATCGTCAAGGATAACAGTTGCGTTGTCCGCAGCTTCCGTCCCCGGAGTCTCCGCGACATAGATCTTGAGCAACGCTGACAGCTCGACGTGATACATTCCGTGGAGACGCCGTACTGGTGAGGCCATGAAAACAACTCCTCCAATGAGTTCGAACCTCACGTCATCCGGATAGCCCGCATAGCGTCGATGGAATTCTTTTCGTGGCAAACAGTCTCCGGAGTGCAGCGCGGGCACACCTTTATCAAATGGACTGGCCATCGTCGTGGGTATACTTGCCATCGCACGCTCTCCGCCAATACCCGAGTGTTACCAACTCCATTCCTCCATTCTACTTTGCGATTGACGACCCTTTCAATTGCGGTCCTGCGTCGCGTGCACCCTCGCTGGCATCTGCCGCAAATTTACGAAAATTCTCGATGAACAGGCCGGCAAGCTTTTCTGCCATCTTGTCGTAGGCATCTCCATCCGGCCACGTGTCGCGTGGGATAAGTATCCCCGCGGGCACGCCGGGACATTCGACAACGGTCTGTGTACCAAAGATGGGATCAACGACCGTCTTGGCATTGGATAACTGTCCGGAGTGTATGGCATCGATGATCGCACGCGTGTTTGAGAGTTTGATGCGAGCACCCGTACCATAAGCACCACCGGACCATCCAGTATTGACGAGCCACACGTTTGCACTGTGTTGTTCGATCTTCTCCGACAACATTTCCGCGTATTTACCGGGATGCCAAACGAGAAACGGTCCACCGAAACAGGGTGAGAACGTGGCGCTCGGTTCGGTAACGCCGACCTCGGTTCCGGCAACTTTTGCCGTGTAGCCGCTGATGAAATGGTACTCCGCTTGTGCGGGCGTCAGCTTGCTCACAGGCGCCAGGACACCGAAAGCATCACAAGTCAAGAATATGACGTCGGTTGGATGATCCGCGACACACGGGATCTTTGCGTTCTCAATGCTGTCAATCGGATACGATCCGCGTGTGTTTTCGGTAATCGTCGCATCGGTGAAATCCACTTGGCGATCCGCGTCGTCAAAGATCACGTTTTCCAGCACGGCGCCGAATACCAAAGCATCGTAGATCTGCGGTTCTGCCTCATGCGTCAAATGAATCGCTTTTGCGTAACAGCCACCTTCAATGTTGAATAGTCCGTCATCAGACCAACAGTGTTCGTCGTCCCCAATTAACAGACGCTTCGGGTCGGCTGACAACGTCGTCTTTCCTGTCCCCGACAAGCCAAAAAGAACTGACGATTCGCCGGTTTCTCTGCTGCTCGTCGCAGAGCAATGCATGGACAAAACGCCCACTGCCGGCATGAGATAGTTCATCAGCGTAAAGACGGCCTTTTTCATTTCGCCCGCATATTCCGTCCCTAAAATGACGACTTCACGCTGGTCGAGGCTCAGATTGATACTCGTTTTCGAGGTCATTCCCGTCGTAAATCGGTTGGCGGGAAAAGCACCAGCGTTGAGGATGATGCAGTCCGGATCACCGAATGAAGCCAATTCTTCTCGGGACGGCCGAATAAGCATGTTGTGCATAAAAAGGGCGTGATAGGCGCGCGCACATATGACACGAACCTTGATGCGGTACCTGGGGTCCCAACCGGCGAATCCATCGACACAAAACAGCTTTTCGCGCGTATTCAAATAATCCACGGCGCGTTCGCGATTGATCGCGAAACCTTGCGGATCAATCGGCACGTTGATGTCACCCCACCAGACCGATTTCTCCGTCGACTCTTCCTTAACGACTCGTTTGTCTTTGGGTGAACGACCCGTCTTATCCCCGGAGTAAGCAATTAGAGCTCCCCGGCTAGAAATCGATGTACCCGGCTCCGACCGTATGGCCTCTTCATACAATGTAGATACAGCCGGATTACGTATCACGTCGTCTACATTTATTCCCAATTTTGAAAGATCAACCTTTTGCACTCGTTTTTACCTCGTCTTTTAGGTTTTTGCTTTAGTCCGTTTTAGCCCTCAGATGATTCTCATTCCCACTCCATGGTGCGCTAAGATTTTGCCATGTAAGACGCCAATCGTCGACTGGGGGTTCTCTCATACGCAGTTTTCAACGTTTATCTTTCCAAAGTGCGTTCCTACACCCAGTTTTCCGTTAATCGAACGAAACCTATCGATGGACAAGTCGGTATCGGTGTACAATCTAGACACCTAAGTGATTCAGTTTTGGGGTCTGCTGATGGACGACCGTCGAACGATCGTTGTCAAGAAAAAACACAACGTCGGTAGGGCGCCGGGACGCGCACCTGATCATTGTTGAAATGTTCTCATGAAACCTAGGATTCTACATCGCATGCACCGCCCTCAGCCCAGTTTGCCCGGTCCAATGAAGACTCGAATGCTAACTCTCGCCGGCACGCTTGTCCTGTTTTGTCATCTGCCAGGATTCGCAGCAGACACGACGAAGGCACAACCGTCAGACATCGTGGGACGGAATGTCGCAAACTTCATTCTCAAGGACCAAACGGGGCAAGAAGTCGCTCTTTCTGATTTTAGCGAGCGTAAAGCGGTCGTGCTGTTTTTCATGGGCCTCTCGTGTCCGATCGCAAACCTGTATACGCCGGAGTTGATGGAGCTTCAGAAGAAGTACGACTCCGACGGCGTCCAGGTCATCGGGATTCAGTCAAACGCGGGCGTAATGGCAGAGGACGTGGCCGAACACGCCAAGGAATTCAAGATCACGTTTCCCGTGTTGCACGACACGGACCAACAGGTTGCTCAACGCCTGGGTGCCACGCGCATGGCCGAGGTCTTTCTGCTCGACAAGAGTCGCGCGGTTTGTTACCACGGACGAATCGACGATCGGTTTGGATATACGTACAAACGCGATACGCCCCATCGTCCCGACCTGCTGCGGGCCTTGAAAACGGTATTGGACGGTGAACCGGTCGACGTTCCGGAAACCGCGCCGATCGGTTGCCTGCTGACCAAGCCCAAGATTGAAGCCGACGAGTCGAACGTCACCTATGCGAATGAGATCTCCCGAATCGTGGCCCAGCGCTGCCACGAGTGCCATCGCCCCAAAATGGTCGGTCCCTTCTCGTTGTTGACATACGACGACGTCATGGAGAACTCCTCGATGATCAAGGAAGTCGTCGTCGAACGCCGAATGCCACCCTGGCACGCCGACCCGCGCTACGGCCATTTCTCCAACAACCGGCGAATGACCAACCGAGAAGTCGACCAACTCGTGAGTTGGATCGACACCGGGATGCCCTTCGGAAACAAAGCCGATCTACCTCCCGATCCGAACTACACTGACGGCTGGGTGATCGGTAAACCGGACATCATATTGGAACTGCCCGAAGAAGTCACGATTCCCGCGACCGGTACCGTCAAGTATCAGTACTTCACGATCCCGACGGATTTCAAGGAAGATGTCTGGGTGACGGCAGCCGAATGTCAGCCCGGGAATCGCGCGGTGGTCCATCACATCATTGCCTTTTATCGCGACCCGAACAAGAACAAGGAGGACATGTTCAATAACTGGATTTGCAGCACGGCTCCGGGAGACCCGCCGCTCATTCTGCCGAGTGGCGTGGGACGCAGGATTCCCGCCGGCGCGAAAATCGTCGTCCAGATGCATTACACACCGACCGGAAAAGAAGAGAAAGATCGTTCTCGAATCGGATTCATTCTGCACAAGGGGCCCGACCCTCCGACGCGGAACGCACGCACCGCACTCATTATGAACAATAAATTCACCATCCCGCCTGGAGCAGACCATCATCGAGTCGACGCCAGCTTCACTTTCCCCAGAAACGCACTTCTTCTTACCATGATGCCCCACATGCACCTGCGAGGCAAAGACTTCTTGGTACAGGCGACGTTCCCGGATGGACGCCACGAAACACTGCTCTCGGTTCCCGCCTACGACTTCAACTGGCAAAACTCCTACCGGTTTGCCGACGCGCTCAATATTCCCAAAGGGACCCGGATCGATTGCACGGCCCATTTCGACAACTCGGCCGACAACCCTGCGAATCCCGATCCAACCGCGACCGTCCGCTGGGGCGATCAGACCTGGGAAGAGATGATGCTCGGCTACATGAACGTCGTCTGGGATGATGGAGAAGCCAGGTAGGCGATCGATGCTTCTCCATTACCAAACGTGGACTGTTTTTCGTCCCAAACGACGCGAACATGTCTTTTTTGACATTTGATCGCATAATCAAGTGATGGTCTGAACGGCGCATAATATGCCGCCAATGGCACTCTGCGTAAGAACCATGTTGAGCAACCGGCGACCTACAGAGATGCGTTATGCAAGCGGAACATAAGAAAGATATTGTCAGCTAAGCCGTTAGGGGAACGGTACGGAGGTGTCAGCCATTAGCTAGTCTCGTTCTCGCATCCTTGAGTTGATTCGCGCAGAACGCCACGCCTCGAG
>CBDUAB010000171.1:0-6878 GCA_965365045.1 uncultured Planctomycetales bacterium | reverse complement strand
TCCTACGCATCCAATATCGTTTCGCGGACAACCTCTTCCAACGTCGTCGTACCGTCGGCTGCGAAATCCATGCCTGCATCACGTAGCGTGACCATGCCAAATTCCCTGGCGCGATCACGCAGCACGTCGGTCGACACGTTTTCCATGATCATTTCACGCAGTGCATCGTTGAGCACCATTAGCTCGAACAATCCCACACGTCCTTTGTAACCCGTGTTATTGCAGCCATCGCAACCGCTGCCACGATAGAACTGCTTGCCCTCGACATCGGCTAATTTTACGCCCGCTTCGGCCAGCAAACTTTCGTCCGTCTCCACCGGTTCGCGGCACTGACTGCAAACACGTCGCACCAACCGCTGTGCCAGGATGGCTTCGACGGTGGCAGTAATCATATAGGTTGGAATGCCCATGTCCTTGAGTCGCGTGATCGTGCCCGGCGCGTCGTTCGTGTGCAATGTGCTAAACACAGTGTGGCCGGTGAGTGACGCCTGGACGGCAATTTCGGCCGTTTCCAAATCGCGGATTTCACCCACAAGAATGCGATCGGGATCTTGTCGCAAGATCGAACGGAGACAGTTCGCGAACGTATTGCCGATATCGGGATCGACAGGAATTTGAATTATCCCATCAATGTCATATTCGACCGGATCCTCCGTCGTGATGATCTTGTCGGCAATCTTGTTTAATTCAGTCAGCGCGGAGTACAGCGTGGTCGTCTTGCCAGAACCCGTGGGACCGGTGACCAAAATGATACCATTGGGACGGTACATCACCTCGCGAAACGCGGCGAGCGTTTCATCGTTCATGCCGACCTTGCCCAGATCGAGCGACACGACCGAGCGATCCAGCACCCGGCAACATACGCTTTCGCCGAACATCGTCGGCATGACGCTGACGCGCAAGTCGATGGGGTGGCCACCAACGGCCAACTCAATACGACCATCCTGCGGCAAACGACGTTCGGCGATGTCAAGATTGGCCATCACCTTGATGCGTGTCGTTATGGCAAATGCCAAGTGACGAGGTGGAGGCACTAGTTCGTAAAGCACGCCGTCCGCTTTGATGCGAATACGGAACTCGTCCTCGAACGGCTCAAAGTGAACGTCGCTGGCATGCTCTCGAATGGCCATCAGCAGTACCATGTTGAGCAGCTTGCGTACCGGGGCGCTATCGGCGACCGCTTCCATGCTGGCCAACTCGATGGGGCCGTCGATTGCCAGGGTTTCGGCTGCCGCCGCGAGTGCGGCGTCTTCGGTCAATTCGGTGACGACGCTTTCAAGACTTTCCGTATCCGCCGCATAGTACTTTTCGAACGCTTTTTGAATCTCGTTCTCGGTGGCCACGACCACCTCGATGTCGTGACCCAGAAACGTGCGCATCTCGTCCTGAATTGACAAGTTTTGCGGATCGCAAGTTGCCACGGTCAGCGTGCCGCCTTTGAATTGAACCGGTATCACCCGGTACAACTCGGCCATCGGTTCGTTGACTAGTTCGATCACGTCGGGCGTAATGTTGGCCTCATTCAACGCCACGAACTGCATGTCGAACTGTTCGGCCAGCGCCTGCGCCAGCTGCTCTTCGCTGATCAATCCCATTTCGAGCGCGATTTTGCCGAGCAGTTCATCGCGATTGCGCTGCTGTTCGGCGAGCAGCATTTCGAGCTGGTCTTCGTCAATGAAACCCAAGTCGATAAAGATCTGTCCAATCTTGCGCATCGCCATCGTTAATGTTCCTCCCCGTTCTTGCCGGAGGTAACGGCATCCGCGACGTCGTCTTCGTCATCAAAAGCGCCCTTGCGGGCATTGGCAATTCGCGTCGCCAGATCCTCGGGCGTATGGGATTTGGCCAAGACGTCTTCGGCCGTCACCTTTTCGTCCCGCCAAAGTTTGAACAATGCGTCGTCAAACAACTGCATGCCCTGCTTGGCACCTGTTTGAATCGCAGACGTGATACGGAAGACCTTGTTTTCACGAATCAAGTTGGCGATACCGGGCGTGATGACCAACAGCTCGTGGGCCGCGACCCGGCCGCCGCCAATCCTCGGCAACAAGCCTTGCGAAAGAATAGCGATGATTGACGTCGATAGCTGTGTACGAATTTGATCCTGCTGGGTATTCGGAAAAACGTCAATGATGCGGTTGATCGTGCCCTGGGCACTATTGGTGTGTAGCGTCCCAAATACGACGTGGCCGGTCTCGGCCGCGGTAATCGCCGCTTCGATTGTTTCCAAGTCACGCATTTCACCGACCAGGATCACATCGGGATCCTGACGCAGTCCGCGGCGGATCGCTTCGGAAAAGCTCTGCACATCCGTACCGACTTCTCGCTGGTTTACCGTGGACTTTTTGTGGTAGTGATAGAATTCGATCGGATCTTCGATCGTGATGATGTGATGGTCAACATTTTGGTTGATGTAGTCGATCATGCTGGCCAACGTAGTGCTCTTGCCCGAGCCCGTCGGACCTGTAACCAAAAAAAGTCCACGTGGCCGCAAACACAATTCAGCAACACGTTCGGGCAACTCGAGCTGCTCAAATGTGAGCATGGTGTTGGGAATCTGCCGCAACACCATGGCGACGTTTCCCCGTTGCTTGAAAATGGACACACGGAAGCGGGCGAGGTCGCCAAACGCGAAACCAAAGTCGCTCGTACCAACTTCCTGCAACTCGCGCTGACAGCGTTCGGGCGTGATGCTTTTCATCAGAGCGACGGTGTCGTCGGGCTCGAGTACTTTCGTCTCAAGTTTGCGCATGCGACCATCCAGACGAAACACGGGAGGTTGGCCCACCGTGATGTGGATGTCGCTTGCATTCTGTTTGACACAAGCCTGCAAAAGCTTGTCAATAAGAATTGTGCCCATTTGTCATTTACTCCCAAACTTCATGAGCCGCATCGCCTCAGCGCAGGAACGACTACTGAAGTTCGGGATCCGCTTTTCGACTGGCAGTTACCCCACCGCCAAGCCGAATAGGACGAACGCCCCAAATTTGGATATGACCTGAGCCCCGGGATTATTCACACAGGTAAGCACGATCTCAAATCCGCGCGAATAATTCACCTTCCCGAGATGTAAGGGTCCGGTTGGGCCCTCAACACCTAATCTCTTTCCCCAGTAATCTTTCTCGTCCCCCGCACTTGCCGTCTTGTGACAAATCTGGCGACATCGCGGCAAAAAAATACGCCCTCGGAACGCCTTGTATTACCCAATCTCCTACATCCTACAGGATTTCACCAAAAACTTGCAGCCGCTAAAGACAAAAGTCTTTTATTTCCATGAGGTTATGGCGGGCCTTGGTCGCCTTACTCCTGCTCCACTAGAGTTTGTCAATGATCAAGTCTTCCTCCGCCCGTTTGGCGACTCGATACACCTCCTCGAAGGTGGTCACTCCGCCTAGAACTTTGATCATGCCGTCGCGGTAAAGTGTGTTCATTCCTCCACTTATCGCTCCGCTCCGGACATCCTGCATAGTCGCATTTTGGAATGTAAGCTCACGAATCTTCGCCGTCATGAACATCAACTCGTAAATGCCGAGCCGCCCCCGATAACCACTCGATTGGCAATGTTGACAACCAGCCCCCCGGGCGAACTCGGCATTCGCCGTTAATTCGGGCGCAATACCAGCCGCGTCCAACTCGGCCGCTGACGGCTCGTACGATTCTTTGCAGCGTGAGCAAATCACCCGCACCAATCGCTGTGCCAATACAGCAATCACACTGCTCGCCACCAAGTAGGAGGGTACTCCCATATCAGCCAAACGTGTCACGGCACTGGGCGCATCGTTCGTATGTAGGGTACTGAAAACAAGGTGTCCAGTCAAAGAAGCCTGAATTCCCATCGATGCTGTCTCCAAATCGCGCATCTCACCAACAAGAATGATGTCCGGCGCCTGCCGCAACATCGTCTTGATCACCAAGGCAAAATCGAGCCCGATTTTGTGACGAACTTCGACCTGATTGATCCCCGACAGATAATATTCGACTGGATCCTCCGCGGTGATAATCTTGCGATCCGGACGGTTGAGCTCGTTGAGGGCAGCATAGAGCGTTGTGGTCTTTCCTGATCCGGTGGGCCCAGTGACCAATATAATGCCGTTGGGTCGCTTCATCAGGCTCTGGAATTCTTTGTAGTTTTGTTCAGAAAGTCCTAACTGGCGGACACCGACGCGAATATTGTCCTTGTCGAGCAATCGCATAACGATCGACTGACCATGACTCGTGGGAATCACGCTGACTCGCAGGTCGAGATCCTTTTCACCTACGGTAATCTTGATTCGGCCATCCTGGGTACGTCGGCGTTCGGCGATATCGAGTTTGGCAAGGATTTTAACGCGCGAGAGCAACGCTCCGAGCATCCGACGGGGCGGGCTATCACGTTCGACCAGCACACCGTCGATGCGGTAACGGATTCGGACCCGGTCTTCGAACGGCTCGATATGGATATCCGAAGCGCGAAGTTGGACCGCCTCGGAAATCATCAAATGCACCAGGCGAACGACCGGAGCGCTGTTCTGATCGACGACGCCGTCATCTTCGCCTAAGTCTTCATCCTCGGTTTCGGTAAAGTCGATGGCCGTATCGGTGAACTCCTGCAACATCGAGTCCGTACTTTCGCCTTCCATTTGGCCGTAATACCGGTTGATCGCTTCGGAGATCTGGTCACGTGGCGCCAGCGCGATGTCAATTTTGCGATTGAGAATGAACCGCAGTTTGTCGAACGTCGCGAGGTCGAGCGGATCGCTCACGATGACTTGCAACGAGTCCTCGTCTTCGGCCATTGGCAGGATCACGTTTTCACGTGCCACCGATTCCGGGACAAGCTCGATGACATTGGAAGGAATCGATATCTCTTTGAGATCCACATATTGCAGGCCGTGCTCTTGGGCGATAGCCAACATGACTTCTTCGCTGGTGGCATAACCCAGACGCACAAGACAGTCGGCGATTCTGTCTCCCTTTTCCGCAGCCAGACGCTTTGCCTCGGCAAGCTGTTCGGCACTGATAATGCCTCGTTGAATTAGAATGTCGGAGAAATCTGCCATATTTGTATTTCCAGAGAACGCACTTGGCCCATTTTCAGGGTAAACGCTTACCCCCCGAAAATCCAGCGTCAGGTTATCCGAATAGGAATGTTTTCTTGTGGAATGATTGGCCTAACGCTACCTGACCGCTAGGCAAAAACAGCCCGGCTTTTGCGAAGCCGGGCTGTCGTTCTGTCAGTTCTATCTATTCGTCGTGTTCTGCAGAGGCGAATAAAGGTCGTTCAGCCCCTAAATGTCATAATACATGCAGAACTCATACGGATGTGGTCTGAGACGCAGTGCATTCACTTCGTTTTCGCGCTTGTATTCGATCCACGTGTCGATGACGTCTTGTGTGAAGACGTCCCCGCGGAGCAGGAATTTGTGGTCATGCTGCAGTGCCGTCAGCGCCTCGTCAAGCGAAGCGGGCGTGGTTGGTATCTCTGCCGCTTCTACTGGCGAAAGTTCGTAAATGTCCTTATCCATGGGGTCGCCGGGATTGATCTTGTTTTGAATCCCGTCGATTGTCGCCATGAGCAAGGCGGAAAATGCCAGGTACGGATTGCAGCTTGGATCCGGGCAGCGGAATTCTACACGCTTGGCCTTTGGATTCGGGCTGTACATCGGGATCCGGCAGGCGGCGGAACGATTACGCTGCGAATAAGCCAAATTCACTGGCGCCTCGTAGCCCGGCACCAAACGCTTGTAGCTGTTGGTAGTTGGGTTCGTAAACGCGAGGAGCGCGGGCGCATGCTTCAGAATTCCGCCAATGGCATGCAGTGCCATTTCGCTCAGTCCCGCATAGCCGTTTCCAGCAAATAACGGCTCACCGCTTTTCCACAGTGAAATGTGTGTGTGCATTCCGCTGCCGTTATCGCTGAAGAGAGGTTTTGGCATGAAAGTGACGGTCTTGCCGTGTTTCTTGGCAACGTTTTTGACGATGTATTTGTACAGCAACATGGCGTCGGCCATGCCGACCAGGTCAGAAAACTTTAGATCGATTTCCGCCTGTCCCGCGGTACCGACTTCATGGTGCTGGCACTCGACCTCCAAACCGCAGTCAATCATCGTCTGCATCATTTCATTGCGGATGTCCATCATTTGATCCGCTGGTGGGACTGGGAAATAACCCTCCTTGTGCCGCAGCTTGTAGCCCAAGTTCGGTCCTTCGTCGGTTCCGCGGTTCCATTCAGCTTCGATGCTGTCGAGATGGTAGTAGCCTTCATGGGCATTTTGGTCGAAGCGAACGTCGTCGAAGATAAAAAACTCCGCTTCTGGGCCAAGGTAAGCCGTATCGGCAATGCCGCTGCTCTGCAGGTAGTTGACCGCCTTGCGTGCGACGTTACGGGGATCGCGCGTGTAATCTTCGCGGGTGATTGGATCTTGGATGTTGCAGATCATGACCAGCGTAGACAACTGCGTAAACGGATCCAGGAATGCCGTATCCGGCTCTGGAATCACCAGCATGTCGCTCTCGTTAATTGCCTGCCATCCTCGGATACTCGATCCGTCAAATCCTAAACCGTCCTCGAACACCCCTTCGTCGAGACCGCCGACCGGAATCGTGAAATGCTGCCAGAGGCCGGGGAAATCCATGAACCTGAAATCGACTGCCTTAACATCCTTTTCGCGACAGAGGGCCAATACTTCTTGTGGGGTCACTTTCTCAAACCTTTCGAATCTGAAGGAACAGGAATGTACTTCCCGAGCACGTTTCCGACATCAGCATAAGCTCGCTATGATAGCGCAAAATTGGTCGGTTGCAATCGGGTGGCGCGCCATTTGGGGGGGAGGGGACGGTTGGAGAGCTGAATCAGTGTGCGTAATCCTAGGGCACCTTTGAGAAGAATGACTAATGTC
>CBDUAB010000170.1:0-6882 GCA_965365045.1 uncultured Planctomycetales bacterium | reverse complement strand
GCATCCGCGTCAACGGTATTAATCTGGGGTGGACCGATACACCGGCCGAACACGATGTGCAAAGAAAACAGGGGAGTCGCGATGACTGGCTCGACGTTGCTGAACAAAAGTCTCCGTTCGGCCGTTTGCTCAAACCCGACGATGTTGCACGCCTGTGTTTGTATTTGTTAAGCGACGATTCCGGCATTCTGACCGGTTCCAACATCGATTATTCACAGCGAGTAATGGGGTTCTTTCCACCTGAGTTGGTCGGCGACGATTAATACCGCCGCTTAAGCCAACCGATTCTCGAACTCGAAACCCAACGGCCCAAATTGTTCCTGAATTGCTTCCAGACCATTCTTGATCAGAACAATGTCCGCTTGATGGCAGATGAAGCGCGCTCCCATCTCGATTAGCTGGGCCGCTTCTTCCGGTGTTCCTACCGGTTTCCCCCAGTGCTTTCCCACCTTCGCGGCAGCACTCGCGACACGCTCTGTTGCCTCGATAATCCGCTCGTGCTGCATTTGGCCCGGCAATCCCATGCGGATGCCCAAGTCACTGGGGCCGAGGAACAGAACGTCAACGCCATCGACGGCGGCAATCGCTTCGACTTGCTCCAATGCTTCGGGATTCTCAATTTGCACGATGAGCACCGTCTCTCGATTTGCCGCTTGAATGTACTCGTCAATCGGCATCGACAGGTACGGCACATCGGCATTGGCCGCGTCGCAACCGCGGCGTCCTACGGGCGGGAACTTAGTCCAATGAACCAACTCGGCTGCTTCCTCGGCACTGTCGCATTGGGGGTACATGAGCGCGTTGGCGCCAACCTCGAGCATCCGTGCCATCCGCATGAATTCGCCCTTTGCCGGACGGGCCACAATGTCGGAAATGCCAACACGGGCTGCCCGCATCATCTCGGTCGCCGTTTCGAGACTGTAGCCGTGATGCTCCATGTCCATCCAAATGCCATCGAACCCCATCAGGCTGGTCATTTCAAATAGCGCGGCATCCATCAGATGTAGCGTCGTGATCAATGCGGGTTCATTTCGCGCCAACTTTTGCCGAATTCGGCTAGGTCTCATCAAATGTCACGTCAAACGCCAAAGCAGCGTTTCTCCAAAAGATGTCTTCGATATCACTCTGTGACAGCCCGGCAAGTTCGGCCGCATGTTTCATCGCCAGCAGTTGCTCGTAAATGGCAAGGATCGGCCGCCCGTCGCAATGGGGAAACTCTAGCTTGATTCGATCCGCGTTCAAGCCCTGCCAAGCTCGTCCAAGCGTCACGTATTTGCCATGAAAGTATGTCGAGTCGACAGCATCCGAGCCAAAGAAAACACGCTTGATGTCTTCTTTTGTAAAGAGTGTGATCAGCGGCAGGACGTCAGTAACGGCGGACACATCGTACCAGATGTTCGGCATATCTCGCAGCCGCTCGATCCCCTGACGAATCGGCCAATAAGTAAAACTGCGGGCACAATGTGCTAGTATCCACCGAACGTGCGGATATCGCCGGGTCGTGAATTCGTGCAGGTCGGCCAAGTTCAACTCGTCGCCACAGCCGTGGAATCGCGACAAATGCATCGTCACCCACAGATGGTGGTCATTGGCGAACTCCAACTGTTCGTGCGGTAGGAAGTCGGTAATGCGGCATTGGTGAGGATCGCCGGTCGACGAAAAGAGTCGGTACGGTTTGAGCCCAATGTAACCAAGCTTTGAATGATCCCGTTCGATTTCGGACATCGAACAAGCGGGCGTTACTAAGCGGTTCATTCTCGATTGCGGATCGAATCTTACTTGATCAGCAACCCAGTCGTTGTGTGCGCCCACGTCGATGCCCGGCAACGGTGTTCCCAGCACCAGAAAGTGAATCTCGCGCTGCGGATAAAGTTTTTCCGCGCCGGCTTGCAGCGTTTTGAAATCGGTGTCCGCCCAATTCTCAAACGTATTTTCGGCCGCGGATAGATGTCGGTTATCCAGTAGGTGAACGTGCGCATCGAAAATGCGGCTGGGCACGAAATCGGCAAGCTCTTCGTTCCAAATAAGGCGATCGTCGTCGGTTATTGTCAGTTCGCTGTTCACCGTTGCGTCTGGATCGACCATCATTCACGTCGCAATTCGTGGTGCAAGGCGGGCCGCCTGTGCTACGTGGTGACCTACGATGAACCGTTAATCCGCAGTAAACTGACGTCATTTATCGCAGATGACGCCGCGTTTTCCAATTAGGTAACCGATGACCTCTGACCGTAGAGACAACGCGAACCTTTACCAACGTGCCAAGCGTCTCATTCCCGGCGGCACCCAACTGCTGAGCAAGCGGCCGGAACTTTACGCGCCCGACGTGTGGCCTGCCTATTATCGAGAAGCCAACGGTTGCGAGATTATGGACCTTGACGGTCGGCGACTAGTCGACATGACGACCAACGGCATCGGAGCTTGCCTGCTCGGTTATGCCGATCCGGATGTGAACGCGGCCGTGATCCGGCAAATCGAAAATGGCGCGATGTGCACGCTCAACCCACCCCAAGAAGTTGAGCTGGCGGAATTGCTCGTCCATCTTCATCCGTGGTCCGATCAGGTGCGCTTTGCGCGCACGGGTGGCGAATCGATGGCCGTCGCTGTGCGGATCGCACGTGCCGCGACGCGACGTGACGTCGTTGCCTTTTGTGGATACCACGGTTGGAGTGACTGGTACCTGGCGGCAAACCTGGCTCGTGGCGATGAGTTGTCGGAACATTTGCTGTCGGGTCTGGAGCCGCGCGGAGTACCGCGCGGATTGGCGGAAACCGCGATTCCCTTCCGCTACAACCGCTTGGACGAACTCGACGCGATCATTCGCAATCATGGCACGGCACTTGCCGCCATTGTGATGGAGCCGACACGATCAGCCGATCCGTCGCCAGGGTTTTTGGAAGGCGTTCGCCAGCGATGTGACGATTGCGGGGCTGTCCTCGTCATGGACGAAATCAGTATTGGCTGGCGTCTCGTTCTCGGCGGTGCACACCTGCGATACGGAATCAACCCGGATATAGCCGTGTTCGCCAAGACGATCAGCAACGGACATCCAATGGGCGCGGTCCTGGGCAAAGCTGACGTCATGCAAGCTGCACAGGAGTCCTTTATATCCAGCGCGTACTGGACGGAAGCAGTCGGACCGGCCGCCGCGCTAGCGACCATCCGAAAAATGCAGCGCATTGACATTCCCGCTCATGTCGCGATGATTGGCCGCAAAACCATGGACCGATGGATTGAACTTGGTTCGAACCACGGTGTCCCAGTTGCCGTGAGTGGCCATCCGGCGATGGCTCATTTGGATTTTGATTGTCAAGACAACGCGGCATTGGGAACGTTATTTACGGTAAGGATGCTGGACGAAGGCTTTTTGGCTGGTGCGCGATTTTATCCGACACTTGCCCACACCGAGCAACATGTGGAAAGTTTTGCCAATGCGGCAGACCGCGTGTTCCCCGAAATCGCCGCCGCCGCGCGTGATGGGAATGTGCACGATCGCCTGAAGACGCCCGTTCGGCACAGCGGGTTCGAGAGACTAACGTAGATGAATTGGCTACATCCTGTCATCCTGAGGGAGCGACAGCGAGTGAAGGATCTACCAGCGGCGCATGCGCCGCTGGTAGATCCTTCACTTCGTGTTACTCGGTTCAGGATGACATTAGGCCTGAAAATACTATGACTTCATCACCTCACCAAATACTAGTCGTTGGCATCGGTTCGATTGGCGAACGTCATGTGCGTTGTTTCCAAGCCACACGACGGGCGCAGGTGTCTATCTGTGATTCCGACAAGACGCAGTTACGCGCCGTCGCCGATCGTTACGATATCCGAAATGCTTTTAACGGCTTCGACGAGGCGTTGAATAACAAGTTTGACGCCGTCGTCATCGCGACTCCCGCTCATCTGCACATTCCCATGGCAATCCAGGCCGCCAAAGCGAACTGTCATCTACTGATTGAAAAGCCGCTAAGTGTAAATCTGTCAGGTGTAAACGAGCTGCTAACGATCATCACAGAAATGCAAAGAATTGCAATGGTTGCCTATGTCATGAGATCGCATCCCGCGCTAGCGGCCATGCGAAACGCAATCCAATCGGGTCGCTTTGGTGAGCCGCTGCATCTGTACGCCACGAGCGGTCAGCATTTTCCGACCTACCGTCCGGCCTATCGGGACATTTACTACCGTGATCGAGCAACCGGCGGTGGTGCCATCCAAGACGCCTTGACGCACGTCATCAACGCTGCCGAGTGGCTTGTCGGACCGGTAGATCGACTCGTCGCGGACGCGGAGCATCAAGTTCTGCAGGGAGTGGACGTCGAAGACACCGTGAATGTCTTGGCTCGCCACGGGCGCGTCTTGGCCAGCTACGCTTACAATCAGCATCAAGCTCCCAACGAGCTGACCATCACCGTGGTGTGCAAGCGCGGCACGGCGCGCTTTGAGTATCACGAGACACGTTGGTCTTGGATGAAAAAACCGGATACGTCTTGGCAACACGAGTCGCTCGCGGGCTTCGAGCGTGATACGATCTTTGTTCGACAGGCCGAAGCATTTCTCGACGCCCTGGACGGAAAGCAACTTCCGCCGTGTACCGTATCGGATGCGGCTCGTACGCTAAAAGTGAATCTGGCGGTTATCCAATCGAGTGACGACGAATCGAACTGGGTGAAGGTATAGAGCTGAAGACGATAAAAGACAAAGACAGAAGTTACTGCAAAAGAATGAGGAACACTAATCTGCACTAATCTCCGCTAATGACAATTCTGCTGGCGACAATGCAAGGCTTTGTCTAAATGCTGAGGCCAAATCGTAAGCGGTTTTGGTTTGTCCGGTAGCCGAACCTGTGACACTTTTTGCCTCCAAGTTCTACCACGAGAGTTTCCTATCCGGCATTCCCTAAATTAGCGAAGATTAGCGAAGATTAGTGTTCCAATGAATTGGTGAACGATGAAAAACGAACCGACGATTCACGACCTGTTCGATTTGACAGGCCGCACGGCGTTGATTACGGGAGGAGGCGGCTGGTTGGGCTCGTCGCTGGCCCGGGGGCTGGCCGAAGCCGGTTGTCGTGTTGTCATCGGCAGCCGTGATCGGTCACGCGCACAATCGGCCGCCGATCAGCTTCCCCCGTCAGGCCATGTCAAGAACACGTCTGGCAATGTCAAAAACGCGCCTGGCGATATCAAACATCATGGCATTGCCCTCGATCACATGGATCCCGATTCGATCAGTGCTGGAATCGAGGCGGCGCTCTCGGCCGTTGAGACGATTGACATTATGGTGAACAACGGCTTGGAACCATCAACTCATGATTTGACCGACGTCAGCTTTACGGAATTCGCGCGACACCAGACCAATAATGCCGGCTATTTTGAACTCGCCCGTCGCGTCCGAGACCACGCGGTGTCTCGCGATCAACCGGCAAGTATCATCATGATCGGTTCAATGTACGGCAGTGTCGGCTCTTATCCCGATGCTTATGAAGACATATGTGCCGCCAGTCCCGTGGCCTACCACGCGCTGAAAGGCGGGACGGTTCACATGACGAAGTATTTGGCCGTTTATTGGGCGCGAGACAACGTGCGAGTTAACTGTCTTAGTCCCGGCCCGTTTCCGCGGCACAAGGCGCCAGCAGAAATGGTACGACGTTTGGAGACCAAATCTCCTATGAACCGAATGGGACAGCCCCACGAATTGAAAGGCGCACTGTTGTTGTTGGCGTCAGACGCTGGCAGTTACATTACGGGACAGAATCTGATTGTGGACGGTGGTTGGACGGCCTGGTAGCCGCGCGAGACGGAGCAACGTATGAAATGGCCAAACGAACAAGCGGCGATCCGCGCCGCCTATGAAGCGGACGGGTTCGTCGTGCTAAAGTCTCTGTTTGGCGATAACGAAGTCACCGACATCCGTACCAACCTACAGCGGTACATCGACGAAGTCGTGCCCGACGTGCCGCCCATGGATGTGTTCTATGAGGATAAGCAAGCGCGGAACAAAATCCGCATGCTGCCTCGCATGGACCACCATCATCCGTTTTTTAAGAAAATGCTCGTCGAATCGCCGTTGCGCGGGATCCCCGAGTTTCTCTGGGGATGTACTGCTCATCCTCGGGATGCGGCCTATTTCAACAAACCGGCGGAGATCGGTGAAGCAACGCCGCCCCATCAGGATGGATACTACTTCCACCTCGATCCCTGCGAGGCGCTAACTTTGTGGCTGGCCCTTGATGAAGTTGACGAAGAAAACGGCTGCGTACGTTATGTGAAAGGCTCACAACAAAACGGCATGCGCCCACACGGGCGCACAAACGTCCTCGGGTTTAGCCAGGGAATCACGGACTTCGGCACCGAGGCGGATCTCCGGAATGAAGTCCCCGTCCGCGTGTCACCGGGTGACATGATTGTACACAACGCCCTCACGATACATCGAGCGGAGCCTAATGAATCAGCACGATCTCGTCGGGCGATGGGCTTTGTCTATTTTTCGTCGCGAGCAAAAGTCGATCAGGCGGCTAGCGATCAGTACCAGGCTCAACTTGCCCAAGTACTGACGAAAACCGGCAAGATATGACGAGCTTACTTCCGAATGGTTCGCCTTTCAACGGCGATGAATGTCATCCTGAGGGAGCGACAGCGACTGAAGGATCTCCCAGCGAGGTTACCGAGCGTGAAACGGTTGAATCCGGCTTTCCCGAATCTTCAATACGTTTTGACGGAGCGTTAACCGAGGTGGTAACCGCATTCACGAGTCTACCGCAAGCCTCACGGCCCCTGTTCGCACGGTGGGGCGCGTTGTGCAAAATAGCGTTCACAACTTCCTTGTGCCTCCTGCTCGTGTGCGTCGCCGGTTGCGGTTCGCCGGCGCAACCAGATGAGGCAGCTGTCG
>CBDUAB010000169.1:0-6910 GCA_965365045.1 uncultured Planctomycetales bacterium | reverse complement strand
GTGATTGATTTGTCGACCGGGCACTCGATGCACGCGAACGGCTGGAAGAGGGCTGGTGCGACTGAGCCCGGGATGGTCGCTTAACGCTGTTCGAGCTGGGCTGCCGACGTGAGCGGCTTACACCGGACTGCCGCTGAACATCTCGACTGCTGAACGAGGAACGCTGTTGCGTGTTGCGAGATGAGCTTGCCCTCGTGGTCGCCGATTTAGTTCGCGCTGGCACTCGGGGCTTCGGCGCACTGCGTTCCCTGGCGCGTACCGGCTGACGTTGCTGGGGAGCTGGGCGAGTTATCGTCTGTTGACTGCTCCTTGCCGAAGTTGCCTTTTGGCGCGAACGGCCAACATCCGGCTGTCGTTGTGAATCGCCACGGCTGGACGAGCGTTGCCGCGGGCCTTGTGTTGGCCTCGCGCTTTGTGTGGTTGATTTTGCGCGCGACTTGGCGTTCGTCTGAGGATTGCTAAGCCGCAAAGTGCGGGTCGGCTGACGTTGTTCAACCGCGGCTCGCTGCGATGTCGCCGGGACGCTCGTTTTGGGCTTGCGGACCTCGCGTTTACTTCTGTTCTCCGTGCGGGATGATGCCTTATTGGTCGCCCGCCGCCCATCTGATGATGCGCGCTTTTCCGCCGTCGCGTTGTTGGCGTGAGTGGCGTCTGCTGCCCGTCGCGGAAAGGCTTGCTTGACCCGTCGCCGAGTCGCCTGCGGCGTCGCTGTCGTGCTGGGGCCCTGTGGCGGATCCAACGATAAACGGTTCTTACCGGCGTCGAGCTGTCGTCCAGATTTGTTGTTGGCCCGCGATCTGAGCAATTCGCCCAGTTGACCGCGATCTTGGAGAGCAGCGCCAACTTTCGGCCCGACGTCTTTCGTGCCTTGAGAAGGTCCGTTTAAACGGTTACGGCCCTTGCCAGCAATGGCTTTCTTGCCCCGCTTGCTTGATTTGCGGTCGGCGCTGCCAATCTCGCGCTGATCGCCGAACGAACTGGCGCGGATACCGGCGCGACTCGCATCAATGCGGTTTTCTCGAGGGCCCGTTCGCTCGCGGCCGCCCGTTGTGACGGTACCAAGTTCGCCGTTTCTCGTGTTCGTTCGCAGACGCCTCGGTAACTTCAAATGTCTTGCCCGTTCATCTGAATCGACAAGTCTGTCTACGTTTCTCGCCTCAACATCTTTCCGTTGTTTTGCAATTTCACGAAATTGTTCATGCCTGATTTGATCTCGCTCGGACCGCCCGTCATGATGCGCTTTGCGGTCTCCTCCGCCGTGCGGCTTAGGGGCAAATGCCAGCACGGTTCGTGAGCGGTAACGATGCGCGTCTTTATCACGTGCGAATTGCCGCTGTGCCGACCAAGTCCGCGGCGGGCGATGATGCGCGTGGGACGAATAGTAATTGTGCCAACCCCGTAAACGAGCTCGGCCGTCGATGCCGTGACGGCCATAGTGCACATCGTAGTATGTCAGCAGTGGATCGTAATGCCGCGCGGCAAGATGATACTGAAAAAGCGGGTAGCGACCACGATGTCGATAGTCATGGCCATAATAGTCACCGAAAAAATAGTGGTGATGATGCCGAGAAACAAACAGGTGGAGTAGCAAATTGCTCAAGCGAATCCCACAGCTTGGGCGATAGTAGACGACAGGATGATGGAAATAAACCGGTGCGTATAAATATCCCCGTTCGTGAAGAACGTAATCCCAATAACCGTTCACAAATAGGCATCCCGAAGGTGTCCACACATAATGTGCCGGGACCCAAACTCTGTGTTCTTCGAATGGGCACCAGTACCCGGGACGCCAGTTGTACGCGTGCGATTGATAGACCCACGTTCCTGGAATCCAAAAGTGGTTCTGTGACGGGGCTGGGATTGACGGGCCCGCTTCCAGTGTCGGTGGCGGCGGCTTGACATAATCCAACTGCTCCACTTCGGCCGACGCCCAGAAACCAGATACCCACTGCCATCCTGTAGTGGTTTCATTCCAATAGCCCGGCACCCAACGTCTGTCTTCGGGCGAAATCCGCCAAGCGCCGCTGACCCAAATATAATCTTCGCGGTCATCATCCCAGCTCCAATAACCTGGAATCCAATTAGGCTTTTGTTCGTTGCCGCCAGCCGGTTCGTAGGTGGGGGGAAGTTCCTGAATATCGACCGGCGGTTTTTTTTGCACGACGATTCCGGGCTGAGGTTCCAGTGGTGCCGAAGTTGCAAAGGCCTCGTGTAATGGGCCTCGGGTCAGCAGCTCCAAGTTTTCGTTGGGCAGAGGTCCTTCTTCGTCAAGAATCGGCGGCAGGACTTCTTGGGCGTGGCTCCCGTTTGCGACAATGCAAATTGCCCCGAACAGAAATCCGGAGAGAAATCCGGAGAAAACTCTGCCGAGCACGGCGTCGTAGAATCGGCTGCGTGTTTCTTGTTTCACACCTATCTCCCTGGGCAATCGTTCACCGGCAGATGTAGCGGTGACGGGCGAGGTCCTAATCTCCGTGGACTGATCACCAAGAACGAAAGCAACTATAATGCCAGCATTTGTTATAAAGCGATACGATGCCACGTAAAGTGTTTTGCTGCATTGGGTTACGGCAAATGTGGCCGATCCGACCGAGCTTGCTGTCAGCGAAAGCGTCGTCAAACGGATAACGCCCCGTCGCAAAACGATATTCTGTCTATCTCAATTATGGCACTGATTACCATTCGCGATGTATCGATTGGCTTTCGTGGGCCTCCGTTGTTGGATGAAGTCTCATGCCAGATCGAACCGGGACAGCGGATTGGTTTGATGGGACGCAACGGAGCCGGCAAGACAACATTCATGCGGATTCTATGTGGCGAAATCGAACCCGACCACGGGGGCGTGTCGTTTGTCGCTGGGACCAAAATCTCCTTATTAAGCCAAGAAGTACCTCGACACACTCAAGGTCGTGTTTTCGATGCCGTTTCTGATGGGTTGTTTCCCACGGCCATCGAGGGGACTGGCCTAGATGACGAAACCGCATGGCAGTCGCAGCAGCAAGTCGAACGGATCTTATCGCGAATGAGCTTGGACGGTGAATCGCGATTCGAAGTTCTCTCGTCCGGGATGAAGCGACGAGTACTGTTGGCTAGAGCGCTCGTCTCGGCACCAGATCTGCTGCTGCTCGATGAGCCGACTAACCATTTGGACATCGACGCCATCGAATGGCTTGAGAGCTTTTTGCTGCGATCCAGAACGACATTGATTTTTGTAACTCACGATCGCATGTTCCTGCGTAAGTTGGCGACGCGCATCCTCGAAATTGACCGTGGACATTTGTTCGATTGGTGCTGTGACTACGACACATTTATTAAGCGCAAAGAAGCCACATTAGCGGCACAGGACAAACAGGATGACTTATTCGATAAAAAACTGGCCACGGAGGAAGTGTGGATTCGTCAGGGCATCAAGGCGCGTCGCACGCGCAACGAAGGCCGCGTACGAGCACTCGAACAAATGCGCCACGAGCGACGGGAGCGACGCGTCGGGCAGGGCGAAGTACGAATGCGGATCGAGCAAGGCACGCGCAGCGGCAATCTAGTGGTCGATGCTAAAGACGTTACATTTTCTTACAACGATCAACCGATTGTTTGCCATTTTTCGACCATGGTGACGCGTGGTGACAAGATTGGCGTCATGGGGCCGAACGGCATCGGAAAAACTACGCTGCTGCGGATTCTGTTGGGTCAGTTGTCGCCACTGACGGGTACGGTGCGGCTGGGAACGAATTTAACGATAGCTTATTTTGACCAGCTACGGGAACAGTTAGACGAAGAAGCCACGGTCCAGGAGAACGTTGGACAAGGTTACGAATCGATCCAAGTCGCCGGCACGTCACGGCACGTCATCGGTTACTTGAGCGATTTCTTGTTCAGTCCGGAGCGAGCGCGTACGCCGGTACGATTCTTGTCGGGCGGCGAACGAAATCGAGTGTTGCTGGCTCGTTTGTTTGCTCGACCAGCGAATGTCATCGTACTTGATGAACCGACCAACGACTTGGACGCGGAGACCTTGGAAATGCTTGAGCAGCGGTTGGTCGCTTACGAGGGGACCGTGTTGTTGGTGAGTCACGATCGGGCATTCTTGAATAATGTCGTCACCAGCACGATCGTTTTTGAGCCTACGGGCGTCAAGGAGTATGTCGGTGGCTACGACGATTGGCTGCGCCAGCGGGCCGAGCAACAAGACGCCAACGCGGCAAAAAAATCGAAGTCATCATCCGGTTCGCGAACGAAGCTGGAACGCCAACTGCCAAGTGACGATGAAAAGCCGCCCCAACGCCGCCTGTCGTTTAAAGAACGCCAAGAATTGGCCGAATTGCCCGCAAGCATCGAGCGATTCGAAGCTGACATCGCTGAACTCCATCATATCATGGCTCAGCCCGAGTTCTATCAGCAGCACGGCGAACACATCGCACGTGAGCAAAGACGCTTGAGCGATTTGGAAAGCCAGCTTGCCACGACCTTTCGGCGCTGGGAAGAACTGGAAAAATGCAGTGGGTAGATGGACCCGCCACATTTTGTCACGGAATTGACGTTTGTCTTTATGAGATCAATACCCATCCCGGCACGTGGGTGTGACGACTTGAATTACGGCTTATCATAATATCTCGTCCGTTGTCATCCACACCTGCGTATTAAGAGCCTTGCAAAATGAAGTCGGCGAAACATCTGCTAGCCGTTTTTGTCCTCGTTTCCGCATCAACTGTATCATGCGGACAGGAACCTCGCATGGAATTGCAATATCCGTACGGTCCGAACTCACTCCGTCACGACAGCGTCCCGCGTGGTGAGTTAACCACTCATGTGTGGAACGACAGCAAAGTGTTTCCCGGAACAATTCGCAGGTACTATGTTTACGTGCCGGCCCAATATGACGCCGGGAGCCCCGCAGCATTGATGGTATTTCAGGATGGCCACACATATACAAAGGAAGACGGCGACTTTCGTGTACCCGCGGTGTTTGACAATCTGATTCACAAGGGAGAAATCCCGATCACCATCGGTGTGTTTGTCGACCCGGGACACAAAAAAGACAAATTACCGCCGGCGCCCGGGTGGCAACCGCGCCCAGAGAATCGCAGCTACGAGTATGACACCTTAAGCGCCGATTACGCCGAGTTTCTATTGACCGAGATTCTTCCTGAGGTGCGCAAGCAATACAACATTACGGACGATCCGGACGGACATGCCATCTGTGGAATCAGCAGCGGCGGAATTTGTGCTTTTACCGTCGCGTGGGAACGACCGGATCAATTCCGTAAGGTGTTGAGCCATGTTGGTAGCTTTGTCAACATTCGTGGCGGTGATGTCTACCCGGGCAAGATTCGCAAGACCGAGAACAAGCCGCTCCGCATTTTCCTGCAGGATGGTAGCAACGATCTAGACAACGCGCATGGGAATTGGCCGCTGGGTAACAAGCAGATGTTCTCGGCGCTCAAGTTTAAGGATTACGATGTGAAGTTTGTCTACGGTGAAGGGGAACACAACGGCAATCATGGTGGCGCGATCTTGCCGGACTCGTTGCGGTGGCTGTGGCGTGAATACGAGTTGCCCACGAAATGAACGACAGTCCGCTGATCCAGATCCGCGACTTGAGCAAATCCTATGGTGGTGTTCAGGCGTTGCGGAGTGTATCGCTGGAGATAACGCGGGGCGAAGTGCACGCCCTTTGTGGAGAGAACGGGGCGGGCAAGTCGACGCTTATCAAAGCATTGACCGGTGTTGTCAAGCCAGATCAAGGTGCCATTCTTGTCAATGGAAGTTTGCTCGCGCCCGGTCACGTGCATGCTTCCACGGGCGCCGGTATTGCGGTGATGCACCAGGAATCGACGGCATTTCCAGATCTTGACGCCGTGGCCAACGTTTTTGTCGGTCGCGAACACAGACGCCGCGGCGGTTTGTTTCTCGATCAAGCCAAGATGCGCCGTGAAACACGTGCCATACTGACAAGACTTGGAGAATCGATTGACATTGATGTTCCGGTTGGGCAACTTCCAATCGCGCAACGACAAATGGTCGCGATGGCCCGGGCGCTATCTTGTGACTGCCGGTTGTTGATCATGGATGAACCGACCGCTTCGCTTTCCGCGCGCGAAACGGCGACCTTGTTGCGAATTGTCGGCGGGTTGCGTGATGAAGGTGTCAGCGTCTTGTATGTCAGTCATCGCTTGGAAGAGCTTTTTCACATTGCGGATCGTATCACGGTTTTGCGCGACGGCACGCTTGTCGAAACGCGGATGATTTCTGATATCGACAAGGATAGACTCATCAAGCTGATGGTCGGGCGCGAAGTGGCTGAGTTATCAAGCCGTCACGAGCATGCTGGTACCGTTGGCGACAAGGTGCTGAACGTAAGTGGTTTGACGCGGGCTGGAGTGTTCGAGGATATTTCTTTTGCCGTTCGAGCGGGTGAGATCGTGGGATTGGCTGGGCTTGTGGGAGCGGGGCGTACCGAAATTGCCCGAGCGGTATTTGGCATCGACGATTACGATTCGGGAGCCGTGACAGTCGCTGGTCATACCCTTCCGCCTGGATCCGTTCAGTCAGCCATGGCGGCGGGCCTGGCGCTAGTACCCGAAGATCGACAGCACGAGGGATTGGTTTTGCCGATGTCCGTCGGCGAGAATATTTCCTTGGTCAGGCTGAATACACTTAAACGGTGGGGATTACTAAGTAGTCGCCGCGAGGCACAACTGGTCGCAAGACAGATGAGAAAATTATCCGTCACGGCCGCCGGACCGCACGCCGCGGCGGAAACGCTTTCCGGTGGAAACCAACAAAAGCTCGTATTGGCGAAGTGGTTGGCCAGCAATCCTCGCGTTCTGATCTTGGACGAACCGACACGCGGTGTGGATGTTGGCGCGAAAGCGCAGGTGCACCGCTTGATTCGTGAACTTGCCGCGGATGG
>CBDUAB010000168.1:0-6912 GCA_965365045.1 uncultured Planctomycetales bacterium | reverse complement strand
TCAACAGCCAGGTCTCGGCTGTGATCGCGTGCAGGAACCAGCCGTCGCTTTTTTTTGTGGCCGATATCTCGACAATTGAGCGGGAATCCCAATTCGTTTCGCTGAATTCACCCAGTTCGTGAATTCGGTCGATAACAGCGGCCAATATGCGACCGTCCCAACGTACGGGTTTTCCTTGGCGATCAACACGGTCTTTTGTGTGCCAAGCATGTCCGTCGATCTGCCATGGCATCTTCGTTTCGCTGCCAACTTGTTGGATGTCGAGTTCACCGGCCTGTTTTTCAGCCGCGTCCGGTGTGTAGAGCGGTCGCTTTTCAAGCGGTCCTGCTTGCAACACGGGGCCTAGCGCTTCACCCGTATGGGAGTACAAGCCGCTCTCCACGAGACATGTCGTTGCTGGCTTTTTCGTCGATGTGCTCTTGTCTTGATGAGGGCTCTTGTCTTGCCGCGTGCGCCCGGCCATCTTGGCCGAACCATTCGTCGCTCCATTGGCCGGTGGCTTCCGGCGACGAGTGGCGCGGGCATAACGGACGATGTCTTCAGGAGTCCCCGCGGCCACGACCTGGCCACCGTCGGCTCCAGCTTCAGGCCCCATATCGACGACCCAGTCGGCTGATTTAATAACATCCGAGTTATGCTCGATCACGACGACGGTGTTGCCTAGATCAACCAAGCGATGCAACACATCCAGCAGTTTGGACAAATCGTCAAAATGCAGACCCGTCGTGGGCTCGTCGAGCAGATAAAGCGTGCGGCCTGTATCTGGGCGTGACAATTCGGATGCAAGCTTGACGCGTTGCGCCTCGCCGCCAGACAGAGTGGGCGCCGGCTGTCCGAGCTTGAGATAATTCAATCCCACATCGCACAGAGTTTGCAGAATTCGGCGAATTTTGGGGATATTGGCGAACAACTCCGCGGCATCGCCACAGGTCATGTCGAGAACTTCGGCGATCGACCGGCCGTGGTATAGGACTTGAAGCGTTTCTTGGTTATACCGCGCGCCGTGACACGCATCACATGTTACCCATACATCGGGCAAAAAGTGCATTTCGATGCAGAGCTGACCGTTGCCTTCACATTCTTCGCATCGCCCTCCTGGGGCATTAAAGCTAAATCTGCGCTGCGAGTAGCCACGCAATCGCGATTCGGGCAGGTATGAAAACAGCTTGCGAATGTACTCAAACGCACCTGTGTAAGTCGCCGGATTTGATGTCGGCGAATTGCCCAGCGGCTGTTGGTCAACGCGAATCACCTTGTTGATGTGTTCGATACCTTCGATCGTGTCATGACCGCCGGCGATTATGTTGGCGCGGTGCAGCCGTCTGGCCAGTTCCGCATAGAGAACGTCGTCGAGCAACGAGCTCTTGCCACTGCCGCTCGGTCCGGTCACGGTGGTGAAACGGCCCAGCGGAATGCGCACATCAATGTTCTTGAGATTATGGTGGCGCGCGCCTCGAACGGTCAGCCAATCGGGAGGAGGATAGCCGCCCCGCGCAATTGGCTCTTCTTTGTGGCTGACGGATTTCTTAGTTGATCCGGCAGCAACGGATGTCGCGCCTGTCTTTCCATGCCCCGCGGTCTTCTGTTGCTTGGCTTTAGCTAACCCTACGTATCGTCGATTCGAAGGCACGGGAATCGCCTTTGCCCCGGATAGATAAGGACCTGTCACCGAATCGCGACAACGAGTCAGTTGATCCGGAGACCCTTGTGCCACGACTTGACCGCCTTGCTTGCCGGCCCGTGGCCCAAAGTCCAGCACGTTATCGCTGCCCGCGATGACTTCGCGATCGTGTTCGACCAAAATTAGTGTATTGCCAAGGTCTCGCAATCCATGCAGAGCCCCGATCAACCGTTTGTTGTCGCGGGGATGCAGACCAATCGTTGGTTCGTCTAGCACATAAAGCACACCGCACAAACCGCTGCCGAGTTGGCTCGCCAAGCGAATACGTTGTGCTTCCCCACCGGATAATGAGGCGGCCGTTCGTGCGAGCGTCAAGTAACCGAGTCCGACATCGTTGAGAAACTTGGTTCGTGAGCGAATTTCGCGAATGAGTTCGCCGGCAACGCGTTTTTCACTTGCCGACAATCGCCAGCCCGCAATGGTCTTGTGCAGGCGCGCCAGCGGTAATTGACATAGTTGATCCATGGTGACGTTGCGCAATCGAGTGGCCGAGGCGTCGTCCCGCAACCTGCTGCCACCGCAAGCCGAACATTCTACTTCACCGACCAAGTGACTCAAGCGACCGCGTAGCGCCGGCGAAAGACGAGCAGCTTCGTCGATCGCCGGGTAAATGCCTTTGAATTGAAAGCGAAAGATAGGCTGTGCGTTCTTGAGTTTGCGGCCGGGACCATGGACTTCATACCATGCGTCGCCGGTACCGTGGAACAATATGCGACGCTCACGTGCGGCTAGTTCTTGAAAGGGTACATCCAACGGGATGCCCGTCCGCCGCGAGAACACGTCAAGCATCTTTGCCGCAACCTTGTGCTTCAGATTCGGCCACAACAGCAGCACGCCATCCTGTAACGTCGCTTCGTCATTGGCCAATAGCGATGCGGGATTGGCACCGGTCTGCATGCCAAGTCCTTCGCAAGCCGGACACCAACCCAAATGGCTATTGAAGGAAAAGTTGTGCGGCGTAAGCGGCTCGAAACTGCGACCACACTTATCGCAAGCCAAATGCTGACTATGTGTAACGGTTTTCCATCTGTCCTCGGGCGTGTCCTTAACGGGAAACGCGACGTGTAAGACGCCTTGTCCCAACGACAAAGCCGCCTCGACACTTTCGGCGATCCGTGAGCGATTGTTGGTTCGCACCACCACGCGATCAATGACTGTTTCCACGCGGTGACGCCGCCGCCGATCGATGTCTGGAGCATCGTCCAGCGAATGCGTCATCCCATCCACGCGGACGCGCAGGTAACCGGCGGCACGCAGATCGTTCCAGAGCCTTTCGTAGTCCTCGCCAACTTCGATGTAAACAGGCGACATCAAATACAATCGCGTGCCGGTTTTGATTCGCATGATCTTGTCGATCACTTCATCGGCCGATTGCGTTCCGATCGGCACATTGCAATCCGGACAGTGAGGCTTGCCCGCCCGCGCCATGAGGATGCGGAGATAGTCGTAGATCTCGGTAGTCGTGCCCACCGTCGACCGTGGCGATTGACTGAGGTTTTTTTGCTCGATCGCGATTGCTGGCGAAAGGCCTTCGACACGGTCGACATCGGGCTTTTGCATTTGGCTGACAAATTGTCGGGCATAGGCACTGAGGCTCTCGACGTAACGCCGTTGGCCTTCGGCGTAAATCGTATCCATTGCCAGTGAACTCTTGCCGCTGCCGCTGGGCCCGCAAAACACGGTGAGCTCATCGCGCGGAATCGAAACGCTGACGTCTTTGAGGTTGTGCTGGCGCGCGCCGTGGACGTCAATCTTCGTGGCCGTTTCGACCTTGCGCGGTGCGGACTGCTTGGATGAGGAGACGCGAGCTGGGGAGATACCACCGGTGGCGGACAATGCACTGGCGAGAACGCGACCAGTATGCGACTGTTTGTTGCCTGCGACTTCCTCAGGCGTGCCGGCCGCGACAATGTATCCGCCCTCCGCGCCGCCTTCTGGGCCCAAATCAATGACCCAATCGGCCGTTTTGATCACATCCAGGTTGTGCTCGACCACCAAAACGGTGTTGCCCGCGTTGACGAAGCCATGCAGCACTTTGAGCAACATTTTGATGTCGGCAAAGTGCAAACCAGTCGTCGGCTCGTCGAGCAGATAAAGGGTTCGCCCAGTACTCTTTTTAACTAATTCACGCGCCAGTTTAACGCGTTGGGCTTCACCGCCCGAGAGCGTCGGCGATGGCTGACCGAGGTGCAAATAGTCGAGGCCGACGTCATGCAGGGTTTGAAGTTTGTGATGAATCGAGGCCAGGTTCTCGAACAGTTTCATCGCCTGCTGAATGTCCATTTCGAGCACGTCGGCAATCGACGCCTCTTTGAACTTCACACCCAGCGTTTCACGATTAAAGCGTCGGCCGTCGCAGACCGGGCATGTCATCCACACGTCGGCGAGGAAATCCATTTGTAGGCGATTCGAGCCGTTTCCGTCACACGCTTCACAACGTCCACCCTCAACGTTAAAGCTGAACCGGCCTGGTTTGTATCCGCGACGTTTCGCTTCGGGCAATTGCGTGTAGAGTTTGCGGATTTCGTCAAACACTTTGATGTACGTAGCCGGATTAGAGCGCGGCGTGCGTCCGATGGGGGTTTGATCGATGGCGATTAGTTTGTCGAGATGCTCGAGTCCTTCGATCGCCTGGTGCGCGCCGGGTTCGCCGTCGCCCCGATTGAGATCGCGGCGCAACGCTTCGACCAAAATGTCATTGACAAGCGAGCTTTTGCCTGACCCGCTCACGCCGGTCACGCAGACAAAGGCACCCAACGGAATCTCAATGTCGATTTCTTTGAGATTGTTATGCGCGGCAGCGACGATTTTGAGGCGATTTTCGAGAATCGGTCGGCGTGCCGTTGGAATTTCGATCCGTTGTTTGCCAACCAGGTACTGCCCCGTAACACTGTGCTTGGCCTGCTGTATGTCCTTGACCGTGCCCTGGGCCACGACCTTGCCGCCACGCACACCCGGTCCTGGACCGAAGTCGATGATGTGGTCGCTGTGCAGCATCGTGTCTTCGTCATGCTCCACCACCACCACTGTGTTGCCCGCGTCTCGTAACTGGGACAGCGTCGCCAACAGTCGATCGTTATCGCGCGAGTGTAAGCCGATAGACGGTTCGTCAAGAATGTAGAGCACGCCGACCAATCCGCAGCCGATTTGACCCGCCAGACGAATTCGCTGCGACTCGCCGCCCGACAATGTCGGGGCAGTGCGATTCAATGTCAGGTAGTCGAGACCGACGTTCATCAAGAACCCGAGCCGTCCGCGGATTTCCTTTACGGCTTCGTGCGCGATGAGTTGACGAGTCGAATCGAGTTTGAGTTCGGAAAAGAAACGAGCGGCATCGGATATGGCCAGTTCGCAAACGTCTGGCAGAGATCTTGCAGCCGTTTCTCCGCCAACGCGGCCTTTTTCAGCAAAGTCTTTATGCGCGGAAATCAGGCGAACGGCTCGTGCTTGGCTGTTCAATCGCTGACCGTCGCACTCCGGACACAACATCGATCGCATGAAGCTTTCTAGCCTGCGTTGTTGCATCCGGTTACGGCAGCTGGCGTATTTGGACAGCAGCTCCGGAATGATGCCGTCAAATGTGCCGCCATACTTACGCGGCGCGGATCCAGCCCGCCAGGTAAACGTAATGTGTTGACTACCCGTACCCCATAGCCATACTTTTTGCAGCGGTTTGGGCAGGTCCTGCCATGGAGTTTCGAGCATCGTGCCGGCATCAAGCTGTCTCACGCGCTCAATCGTTTCGGCCACACCCACATACACGCAACGCCGCCAACGTCCCAGATCGCGCAAGCGGCCAACGATTTCGAAACACCCTTGCTGAAAATTCAACGCAGGATCTGGAACCAGCAAGTCAACATCGAACGTGTACGCCTCTCCAAGCCCGTCACACTCGGTGCACATGCCTTGGGGACTGTTGAAACTGAAGAGCTGCGGGCTAGGTGGATCGAAGCTAATGCGGCAGCTCGTGCAGGCATAATCAGCGGAGAAGATAATGTCGCGGTTGGCGGCAACGCTCTTGCCACTACCACGCGCTTCGCCAGCGCTCTTCCTGGCTTTTTTAGATGTCGGCTTCTTCTTGACGTCATCCCCCTGCCCTGCAACTTGGACAATCAGATTGCCCTTGCCAATCTTCAATGCCAAATCGACGGCTTCGGCCAACCGAGGTCGTGTATCGCGGCGCAGCGTCAAACGATCAACGACCACCTCGATGTTATGGCGCATTTGGCGATCGAGCTGTAGGTCGTCGGATAGCCGAACGATGTCGCCGTCGACACGCGCCCGCACGAATCCTTGTTTGAGCAAGTCTTCGAAAAGATCACGATAAGCGCCTTTTTGACGGCGGATCAGCGGCGCGAGGATGACGAAATCCGTGTCTTGGGGTAAGTCAAGAATCTGTTGAATGATCTGGTCGCGCGTCTGTGCCGTAATTGGCTGGTCGCATTGCGGGCAGTGTCCCGTGCCGACGCGCGCGTAGAGGACCCGCAAATAATCATAGATCTCCGTGATCGTCCCTACCGTGGACCGCGGATTGTTGCCGGCCGACTTTTGTGAAATCGAAATCGACGGACTCAATCCGCCAATAAAGTCAACGTCGGGCTTCGGCATTTGTCCCAGGAAATGCCGCGCAAAACTAGAAAGGCTTTCCACGTAGCGGCGTTGACCTTCGGCATAAAGCGTGTCAAACGCCAGCGAACTCTTACCCGAACCACTAACACCCGTGAGGCAGATAAGTTTGTTGCGTGGAAGAACGAGATTGACCGAGCGAAGATTATGTTCGCGGGCACCTTTGATGATGATGTCGGAAGCAGGCATGCGCGGTCGCCGAGTGCGAAAACAAAACGTTCTTTGGCACCGTGATCCATCCAGACCTGTCGATCATCGCGGTGCCGCAAAAGCTTTTGATTGTAGCGCCGCGATAGGGCAACGGAAAGTCCAAAGCCCCTGGGACGAATCGCCCGATCGTCGGCAATTCCGCAAAGGTTAAAAGTGGCATTATCGGCTTTCCCAGGCCAACTGTGCGACAAGTGGGTTTAAATCCTCACAAAACAGTCGCCGCGTCTTGCTCCGCGTTTCTCACCGTGCGACAATGCCAGGCTTGCTTATTTGTCATTCAGCGAAGAGGGCGCGTGAGCAGGCCGAGTGAATGCCACTGGCCGAATTGAATTAGAACTCCGTGGAGATCATTGCAGCGATGAAGCTCGTGCCTCTAGGCGACAAAATTGTAGTCA
>CBDUAB010000167.1:0-6915 GCA_965365045.1 uncultured Planctomycetales bacterium | reverse complement strand
TCCAACCGCATGGACTCGTGGAAACTTTGACACCACGGCGTCGACGCCGTTTCCCGTGGAGGCGGATTTCTCGGCCGACTCAACTTTCAATGCCGGGTCCACAGGCGACGTGGATCGAGCATTGGCCATCGGCGTGAGTAGGTCTTCGGACGACCGTTTCCTCCAACTACGCGCCGCGGTCACCGACACGGCTGCAACCTCGTTTCAATTGCAGTTTGACGTAGAAGCATGGGACGCGCGGGACGGCACCTTTGTTGCTTTTCTGAATCGATTCGTCAATACACCGGATGATCCTGGCGAAGCCGCCTTTCAAGTGACAGTCGATATTGATACGGGCGATGGGTTTATGTCGCTCGTCGACTTTGGCACCGTGACCACCGGTCCCACGCTCCAGCCCATAGTCGATGGTTTCTTGAATGGGAATGCTGAAGCGAACCGCGTATCGTTCGACAGCGGTGTCGTAAACGCCGCGATTCCCGAAGGTTCCAATTTGCGCGTTCGCTGGACACCGGATACCGACGCCGAAACCAACGGCTGGGTGTTTGGCCTAGATAACGTAGCCCTGAGTCTGATCGGCAGCGGTGCTCCGGACGGCGACATCAACGGAGACGGCGCAGTGGACGTCGCCGATTTAGACGAGTTGACCGCGGCGGTCGCGGCAGGCAGCAACGACACGCTATTCGACATGGACCGAAGTGGCACGGTCGACTCGGACGACCGCGCGTTTTGGCTAACGGACATCAAGGAAACGTTCTTTGGTGATGTGAACTTAGACCAAATCGTGGACGCGGCGGACCTAAATACGATCGGCCTGAATTGGCAAAGCACGACGGCAACGAGTTGGTCGCAAGGTGATTTCAACGGTGACGGCAACGTGAATGCGTCGGACTTGAACGACCTAGGGATCAATTGGCGCAGAAGCGCCGTAGCGCCAGCGTCCACGGCATCAGTCCCCGAACCCACTGGCATTGTTCTGCTGGCAATCGGGTTCGCGTGGTTTGGCCACCGCTTGCATCGCCCACTCAAGCGCACGGAAATTCTCAGCCGAGATATTCTCTTCGAAACTCAGTGAACTCGGTCATCGTGGACCCAAGTTGGCAAACTACTCGTCAACCATCGTCAAGCTTGTAAGCTGGGAAGGCACGACACTGTTAACAATCGATTCCCACGTCAATGACGCCGAATTTGCACGTGCTGAATTCCGGTCTCGGTGACGCCCGAAAGTCCGTCACGCGATTCACTCGACCGTTGTATGCTTTGATACGATTCTGGTTGTGATCATCGCTCCACGGAGGCAAGCTCCCGTGGTGGCGTCAAATGTCAGACGGGTGTTTCATCTTCAAGTCTTTGACTCTCTGTCTCACCGCCTGTAGCGCCTGCGCACTACCAGTGGAACGGCGCACATAAGACACAGCCACAGAGCACTAGGTTCTGGAACGGCTTGTGCGCCGGCGGCAATAGACTGCTGCCAACTCAGTGCTAACAAGTTGAGATCACCCGCGTCGACGCTTCCACTACCGTCGAAGTCTCCACCCATCCAGCTATTCGGAGAACCTTGCCAATTCACTGCCATATTGTTGAGATCGCTGGCGTCAACTTTCAGATCCAAGTTAGAGTCGCCCCAAAGGTACGCGGAGTTTAGCCCATTCTCTGCCGCTCCGTCCGTCAGCCATTGTTCGATGTCCGCTCGGTCCACCGTACCATCCGAGTTCATGTCAAATTGAGAATCACCGGGTCCGGCGGCGACTTCCATCACCAATAGGTCCAGATCTATCTTGTCAAACGCTCCGTCAGAATTAAAGTCACCCAGGCTCGAAACCGGCGCAAACACTAATTGCCCCCAGTTCGCGGTGTGGAACAATCCTTCGCCCGCGTCATTGCTAGGGACGTCCGTGTTTTGGGTCCAATCCATCCAGAAAATACCGGCGCCTCCGGCGCCCGGCTCATCGTCCATATCGTAATCACGCCAAAATAGTTCGAATCCGACTGGGTTTATCGGAGGGAACTCCGAGGCCATCAGCAGCGGGACTTTCATCTCCACCGCATATCCCGCGAACGTTCCCGGATTCTCCAATTCAGGATTGGGCGCATTTGCCTCCCGCAAGTCTTCATAGAACTTTGCCGCGATGTCTGGTTGGATTTCAGGTACGTTGTCCAAAACATCTCGATAGAGTCCGCCAGGACCGTTTTTGATTTCTCCAATCAATTCTGTATTGCCGGCCCGCTCGATGCCCTGACGCACTCCCAGGGAATCAACGCCCGGCGGCGATGGAAAGTTCTCGTTGAGGCCGACCGTTATCTGCATGTCATCCAGGTTAGGATCTCGCTCGTCAAAATTCGGAAAATTATCTTCATCAGCGCGATCGAGACTGTCTCCCCGTGTATCGATAAAAAACTCAAAGCCATCATTGAGAAACCCAGAATCTCCGAATTCGGTGGCATCGCGGTCATCACGGATGACGTCATCGATGACGATGTTAAGGACATGCAGAAAAGCACCATCGTGAGCGAAGTAGGTGACGGCACCAAAATCCTCGGATTCCTCTAGCCCGGCGGCTCTCGAATCATTAAAAAAGCCGACTCGATCGGCTTCAAATAGCAGATGATCGCCAATAGCATTGGTCGCGGCGGAATCTCTCGCCTGCGGGAATACCGGTTGCCGAGCAACTTCGGTGAATCGGTCAAATGGCCAGTCAGAAAAATCACCGTCGATTGTCAGCGTTCCTGGGGGCAGATAGTTTACGATAACAGTCCCTTTCGGGCCGGCTATAGTTACAGAACTAAATGCAAGCAGGGCCAGAATACACAGGGACACCGCTACCATTGCTGTTCGCATCACTTTTCTCCATCGCATGTGTGGATCGTGCTGGAAGCTTATCTATGCAAGCAAGGTGCGTATTATCTTCTGTTCCGAACGTCATTGTAAAGTGTTTTGTTTGTATTTTGTCGGTGTCTGGGAAGTGAATTGCCGCACGCGCTTAGCAACGTACTACGTTCAATCTGGGCTTGCACAGAACGTGGCCGACATGCTCCGCGAGCCGGCTTCTGCTCGCGGAGAGGCTGTGAAAAAATGTGGCCATATGGAATTGTCCAGCAATTAGTCTCGCTGAGCTGGTGAGAGTCGTCCAAAGTAATCATCAAGCTTCGCGTGATGCCGACGTGACCATCGAGTTACGGTTGAGAAACAGGTCCGTTGAATCGACGCTGTCGCAATCGTTGCAATGCTCGTGCCGGTAGAATGATAATGGACCAGTCGCGCGCGAGTCTCTTCACGCGGGAGCGTGAAGACTACTTTGGACGATTTCTTCACAGCCTCAGACCGAGCACGCCACCACGTTCATTCTGGGCGTTGCCACGGACCCCCCGGTGGGTGCTCGGAACGACACGAGGTGTCGCTGTCCATCAGAAACATGGACTAGTTCAGCTCGACCGATTCACCACCTGCTTTGGTCGTCAGTTTTCGGATCGTGTCTTTCTCTGCATCTTTCGTGAATATACGAATCGCCACGTCCGCAAAGGAGGCGAGAAAGATATTGGGATGCCAGCCGCCCAAATCGGGAAGCGGCTGCTCGGCGACAATCTCGATGTCAACGGGCTTCGTCCAGGGGACTTCGTTCTTAGCCTCGACCAGCATGATCGTTTTGGAAAGGCCATCTCGAATTTCCTTGACCCGAGTGCCCTTGTCGTGAGACTTTGGCTGGGATGTACCCAAGACGGTTTCCTTGCCAGTTAGCGCGAAATAGCTCGCGGACTGACTTTCCTCTCGATCACTGGGTGAACGAAAGATGCTGGGCATTTCGTCAAGTAGCTTTACGTTGTCAGCACTGTCCCAAGGTTCGTCCAGCCGATAGCGTTCGTACAACTCCTGCTTGTCAATGAATGGCAGTACGGCGACTCGCCAACTGTGAGGAGTCTTGCCATCCGGACCAAGTATGACTGGAGGTGGAAAGGATCCGTAGGTGCTTTGGTAATTCGTGATCGCCAATCCGACCTGTTTCAGGTTGTTCATACTCTGAGTTCTGCGGGCCGCCTCGCGAGCCGCGTGGATCGCTGGCAATAGGATGGCCATCACGACGGCCGTGTCACCTCCCTCATCGGCAGTCGCGACGAATTTGACATTCTTTCCGTCGGCCGTGGCTTTTGCATTGCCAAGCAACACGTTGGCCATCGCGAATACCTGCTTCAGCGGTTCGCGGGCTTCCTCGGGAACTTCGTTCGTGTTCGCCAGCTTGTTGGACTGCATTCGCACCAAGTTCTGCCCAAGAACAAACGCAGCTTGTAAAGTAGCCGCGGTCCGCTCGGCGGCTTCCGATGAGACCGCGCTGACTGTTGCGGAGACCTGCGTTTTTCCCACTAGATTCGCACGTAGCACGGCATAGTCGACGTCTTTCAGTAAATGGGCGAACATTTGCATTGCAGGGTTCGGCGGCAGTTCACCGTTGGCTTTGGCCAGCCGTGATGCGTTGACAAACACCGTCGCATCGCCATCACGAGAGTTTTGAAAATCGGCCATCCAAGCCGTGGATTGGATCTCGGTTTCTAGTTTTTCAATCGTTTCACGAATTGCCTCGTTTGTACCAAACACAAAAGTCCGTGCGTCCAACACCATGATCGCCCAGCGCTTGGCGGCATCGACATAGTAGGAACGTTCCTTGTGCGCCACCTGTTGGGGATTTTTGAGCAGTTGAAAGACCGTTTCGTCGGCCCGCACCGGCACTTTGGTTCGTATCACTGTAAGTGGCTCGGACCGACCGTCAACGAAAACCCAAGCTTCATCGACCTGCTCGACCTTGATCCCCGACGCTTTGCCAGTCTGCTCCAAGATCTGATTCAGTTTTCGCATCATCGGTTTCATCTTCTCGGAATCCAGAATGTGGGACGGTCTTACAACTGCCACCAAAAACGCTTTGTCGGCGATCGACCGCCAATCAAAGTCGTCGGCCGACGCCCGATCTTCTCCTGTGTCAGATGATGTGGAGTCGACTACCTGAGCAAGCGCCGTGGCGGGACCGGGCAGGCGAACGCCGCAGATGAATATGGCAACGGCAAGCAAAGTCGCCAACGATAGTCCCGTGGTGGCTGTCGCCCATCGATGTTCGCGCGTGACCTGTGGATTTCGTAGCATTTCTATTCTCCTCAGAAACATAGAACGAGTAGGCAAGAACGCCTGCGCCGGCCAAACAATGGACGGCGCCGAACTGCGCAGCGCAAGCTGAGCAAGAGTCGTGAGGTATTTTTGTTGTCCACCAGACAGACTAGCCGCCAGGGCATCAGCGGCCAGTTCTTGTTCCAATCGCAGGCGACTCGCCAACCAATGGACAAGCGGATGATAAAAGTGCGTTAGTACGCCAATTTGCGCCAATATCCAAGTTGAATAATCATGCCGAGCAATATGTGCCAATTCATGAGCCAAGACAACTCGCCGTTCTTCAGGACTCCAAGCTCGCCACGTCGCGGGCAATAAAATTACAGGGCGGCGAGAACCGACCGTGGCTGCCGTTGCCAATTGAGCGGACTGCCGGATTTCGACCCGACGCGTCAGGCCAAGTTCCGCACATAGCACATCAACCTCTTCAATTAAGGAGTTATCCTCCAAGCAGCGACTTTGGCGTACTTGGCGTCGCAAAGCCAACAGCCCTATCGCCCGCCAGGCCACGCATAGTCCCAAACCACCCGCGAACAGAAGACCGATGCGATTGGACCAAACCTGTTGCCGCGCCGCCATGGTGTCCGTGGCACGAATCGTGTCCGAAAAGGCACCGAAAAACACTTCGGCTGCCGACGGTACACTGCCGATTTCGGAATCGATGCCCGTGTTCGTTTCGGGGAACTCCTCAGCGACGGCAGCCGACGTTCGGGCTCGTTGATCAATACGCTCATCGGCCACATCTTGCGTCGGATTTCGATGAGACAATAGCGGTCGGATTTCCCATCGCGGCCAGGGCGAAAGAGCAACCAAGGTAAGGAAGCCGAACCCCAAGAGTGCGGCCAAAGCGACCGATGCACCGACACGAGGTCCAATTCGCCGTGCTGCCAGATAGACGACACTTGCCACCAGACCGAATATCGTGGCCTGAATGATACACCACACGATTATGCGACTAACGTCATGCATGATTGATTTCCCTTCCGCTAGTACAGTGACTTTGTCCCAGTCATTTCTGATTGTCACGCAACAGCGATTCGAGTACCTCGCGTTCTTTCGCGGAGAGTTTCTTTTGCCCCATCAGACGAACGAGTAACTGCTCACGCGATCCTTGGAAGACACGCTGAACCAAATCCGTCAGTAGGCGCCCCGAAACATCTTCAAAGGTCCGAGCGGGGATGTATTGAAATGGCCGCTGGTCATTGGTCTGCGTCAGGCATCCTTTCTCGGTGAGGATGCGGATCAATGTGGCCACCGTCGTGTAGGCCAAATCGACTCCGCGGTCAGCCAGCTCATCACGTACTTCCGGTGCCGAAAGCTCACCACGTTCCCAAAATACGTGCATGATTTCGAGTTCGCGCTCCGTGAGTTCTTTGGCCTTGGGACGTGCCATTTGGCAACCTTTCTTGTCTTTGTTTGATGTTTGGTTTTTTAGATTTGGTTTTATAGTAGTGGATTCTACGGACAGGTCAATAGGGTTATTGAGGAATTATTTGCCAGTGTTTTCACAACCCAACACACGAAGGGCCTCCTCCGCACCCGATCGGAAACGGATGACAAGGATTCTGTGTTGCTTTGGTATATTGAAGGGTTACTTGTGGAACGCAGAGGTCGCGGAGGCGCGCAGAGAAAACAAACAAGAAATACGGGGAAGGGAAACCATGCAGCCGTCGCCTGAGGCACACTCCGCCGGTTGGAAGTGGCCGGTTCTGATGGCATTCGTGCGGCTGCCCATGGTGATGGTGGGCAGCGGTATCGCAGAGATCGGA
>CBDUAB010000166.1:0-6957 GCA_965365045.1 uncultured Planctomycetales bacterium | reverse complement strand
AGCCAGCACGTCGTCCAAATTGAATCGATCGATGCCGCCGCCAGGAAGAATCTCGATGCGCCCGACAGCTTGCTCGATCAGCTCGTGAATCAGCGCCGCGCCGTTATAGGCGTTGTCCTCTTGGCCGCTGGTCAAAACACGAGTGACACCGAGATCGATGAGTTGCTCCAGCGCCACTTGCGGATTGGGCACGACGTCGAACGCCCGATGAAACACGGTTTGCTTGTCGCGGGCCAACTCGACCAAACGACCGTTGCGGCGAAAATCAATTTCTCCGGATTCGGTCAAAATGCCAAAGACAATCCCATCGGCACCCAGCTCCAGCGCCGCTTCCGCGTCACGCTGCATGACGCTAAAGTCGGAATCGCTATATAGAAATCCGCCGCCGCGCGGTCGCACCATCGCGACAAAAGGAATGTCCACCGTCGCCTTGACTTCGCGAATCATGCCCGCTGACGGCGTCAGCCCACCGAGCATTAACGCCGAGCACAACTCGACGCGGTCAGCGCCGGCCTGCTGGGCAATCATGGCGTCCTCCGCCGAACCAATGCACAGTTCTAGGAAGACCTTGCTGGCGCCAATCATGTTAGTTTTCCACAACCCAAATGTTGCGGTAGACGACCGGATTGCCGTGATCCTGTAAAAACAGCGAATCGGGACCGGGGCCTTCCTCATGGAAACCCGGCGTGCCGTGTTTTAGCTCGATCCGATCGTGGATCACGATACCGTTGTGACGCACGGTAATGCGACCATTCTTGGTCTTGTCACCGGCGTCGTCATATTTGGCGGCAGTGAAATCGATGTCGTAGGTTTGCCAGCTAAGCGGCGGGAAGCAAGCGTTTACCGACGGTTGGTCAATCGAGTAAATCCCACCACATTCATTGTCTAGGCCTTCCAACCCAAACGAGTCGAGGACTTGAACTTCGTAGCGACCTTGTGCATATACGCCGCTGTTCCCGCGCGATTGACCACGCGCCGTTGGCATGAACGGCGTGCGAAACTCGATGTGTAGATTGTGATCGCCGAGCTTACGCTTCGTCGCGACATTCGATGCGGCCAAGTGTCGACCGTCCACTAGCCTGCCGTTCTCCCATTGGTCCGTGCCGCTACCGTCGAACAAGACAACGGCACCTTCGGGCGGTGCGGCGCCGGCCGTGGGGCTCTTGCGCTGTACTTTCTTGAAAACAACGATTTCGTTTCCGTCCTCGCCGATGACGGTCATTTTGCCATCTTTGATCACGACCTTATTCTCCGATTCGCCTTGCAAGACTACTTGGTCTTCTTCCCAGCCGCCTTCTGCCTGATGTGTTTCGTCGCCACGTGACCAGCCGGCGCCTGGAAGACCACCGACGAATCCGGTGACTTTGAATTTTCCCTCGCCTAACGCGATAACCTGCGCACCAATCTTTCGGGACGAATCGTCAGAGAAGGTGCCTTCGTACTCGCCCTGAATCTGAAAATCGATACCGGCGGCATCCGCACAGGTAAACGTGGGATAATTGTGCTCGGCGGCATTGGTGATTAAGGCGAATCCGATTACAGACGAGAAGGTGAGGACTTTGGTTGGTAGCATGACTAATGAAACTCCATCTTTGTTGGATCGTGAATGGCGCGTAGCCATATTGTGACTGCGCGGCGGTCTCTCGGCAAGGTTTCGGGCGAAGACAATCGGGCTGCCCAAGTCTTGGTGATGGCCACAGGTGTTCCGACCAGAGAATCTGCATGTGCCAAGGCAAATGGGGACTGCGAGGCGACGTGAGTTTACGTGGGTCACGCTAGCCGAGCGTGACCAAGTGAGCGGTCTGTAGCTGTTTGCCGTGCCGAATTTGAGTGACACTCGGCTCGTGTCACCCACTAAGCCACTTCTGCCACAACTGGGTTCGTAAGATCGCCGATGCGCTCAATCGAAATCGTGCAAGTGTCACCCGGCTTTAGGAAAACAGGTGGCTTGCGCGCGGCACCGATGCCCTGTGGTGTACCCGTCAAGATGACCGTACCGGGTAACAGAACCGTGCTTGCGCTAAGGAACTCTATGAGTCTGGGAACAGGAAAGATCATATCGTTTGTGTTCCAATCCTGCATCACCTGTCCGTTCAGTGTTGTTTTAATTCCCAGTGTGTTCGGATCGGTGATTTCACCGGTTGTTACTAGGCACGGCCCCAACGGGCAGAACGTGGCAAACGTCTTGCCGCGGCACCATTGACCACCACCGCCATGTTTCTGCCAATGTCGCTCGCTGACATCGTGCGCGCACGTATAACCGAGGACATGATCCAACGCGTTTTCTTGCGAGACATTGAGACATTTCTTGCCGATCACGACCGCCAGTTCGCATTCATAATCAACCGTTTCACACTTGAGTGTTCGCGGAATGACGATCGGATCGCCCGGATTCTGCAATGCGCCGATATTCTTCATGAATAAGACAGGGAATTCCGGCTTTGGCAAGTTGGACTCCTCCGCGTGCCGCGCGTAATTCAGACCGATGCAAAGGATATCGACGGGTACGATCGGCGCAAGCAACTTGGCTACGTCCGCCGTCGTCCTGGTATCCGAGTGTTCACCGTAGATGTCTCCTGCGAGCTTTGTCGCGCTGCCATCGTCGTGTTGGCAGCCGTAATGCGTCGCGCGGGAGGAATCTTGGTAGCGGATAATCTTCATTGAACACACCTGGAATCGAAACAATTGTTATCGTCACCCATCCTGCCCGCGTCAATGGGCAGTGGTGAGTTGCTTAGGATTGATCGCTCAATGACTGTCGCAATCGTACGTGGGATAGGCTTCCAGCCTGTCAACGTGTTCGAGATTCGACAGGCTGGAAGCCTATCCCACGACACTTATTTATTTGCCAGTCCTTATCAAGAGTAACCGGTGGAAGAGGACAACCCAAGGCGCGCGACGCGCGGCGGACATCCACTCATATGGACTCAAAAAAAAGAGTGAATTCGGCCTGTTTCCCGAGCGACGTTTTCTTGCATTTCGCCGAATCTTCAACGGAATGATGCAAACAAATCGGCAACCTTAAGTCGCCAATTTGGTACAACGTCTTCGACCGTAAGTTCGCAAGATTCATCAAGCAATTCCATTTGATTACCAGGTCGACAAATCCGTACTGTTTTGTTTTTGGGATCGACGATCAAGACAGCTCGAACTCCGCTATTTATCCAGCAAAGTGTCTTTTCCTCCACATCAGAAAAACTATCGCTTGGCGAAATTACTTCGGCAACTAAATCAGGCGCGAGCGGGATGAAGCCGGAGATATCTTCGAGTGAGTTCATTCGGTTTTGCCGCACAAATGCGACATCCGGCGCGCGAACTGTGTCAGGATTCCGCGAAAGGATGAATCCAGTTTCAGCGGCAAAAACGACGCCCAAACGATTGATCTCGACGTGATTTCCCAACAAGCGACCTAAACAAAGGGCCACTAGGCCATGGCGTCCACCGGCTGGCGACATCATCTTCAACACTCCATTTACCAATTCGCGACGGCGACCATCATCTGGCATGTTTGCTAGACGTTCCGCAGTAACATTGTTTGCATCAGAAATCGTCGACATAATGAACGCGTCCTTCGGTTGGCTTCCTTCGCATACGTCTCATCCAGATTATACCAGGAATTGCCTGATGTTCTGCCATTACTTCGAGGCTAGTTTATTGGTGAACAGTCGATGTCCATAAAAATCACAACAATCGGCGACGTCCGCGCAGCCGAACGGGTTGTTCGCGAGCACGTTTCCGCAGTTCCGCTGATTCGCTCCTATCCGTTAGAAAAGGCGCTCGGTCTACCGAGTAACCGCCGAGTTTGGCTCAAGGACTATGGGTGGACTCCCGTTGGGTCTTTTAAGTTGCTCGGAGCGCTGAATTGGATGTCAAAGAACTTGGAACGCATTGGGAACCGGCCCGTTGTCGCTCATTCTTCAGGAAACTTCGCGGCGGGAATCGCGTTTGCCGGCATGCGATTCAAAAAACGAGTCGTGATTGTCATGCCGGAAACGGCGGCGCGAGTAAAGTTCGGCCTGGTGCGTTCTTTTGGCGCGGAGGTCCAAACTTACGACATTTCTCGGGATCACGAAACGGGTGAACGCGATCGATTAACGCGCGAGATTGCGGAGAAAGAAGGAGCCATCCAAGCCTCACCATACGACGATACGGATGTCATCGCGGGCAACGGCGTCGGAGGCCTTGAGATTGTGAACGAGCTGTCGGCCCAAGGGCGTGGCGTTTCACAGTTTCTGTGCCAAGTCAGCGGAGGCGGTCTCATGGCCGGACACGCGCTGGCGATCGCCCACGGGGTTCCCGACGCGATGATCATTGGCGTTGAGCCGGAAGGGGCCGACGATTTTCGCCAATCTCTACAGGCGGGGCAGCGTGTGCGGATCGAACACCCAACCAGTATTTGCGACGGCTTGCTCTCTTACGATGTCGGTGACCACAACTGGCCGATTTTGCAGCGACATGTAACCGAGGCAGTTGCCGTGCCAGATCTGGCAACGAAACACGCCATGAAGTGGCTTTATGAAAGCCACGGGCTGCGAACGGAGCCTTCGGGGGCAATTACGACGGCGGCACTCCTAGCCGAAAAGATCAGCCTTGATGGTGAAGGCGATATTGTAATTGTCCTCAGCGGGCGCAACGTTGATGAAAAGCCGTTTAAGGAGTGGATTGAGGCCGCTTGACGTCACGCCTAGACTTCGAGTGCCTCAACACTGACCGATTTCCGCGTACCTCGGCGGTCGGTCGCCACACCCAGCACACTCTGCTCCAAAGCGTCGATAATCGCCGGATGATGTTCGTTGTCGACGTCGGCACGAAGTTGGTCGATCGCCTCCTCGGGACTGTGAACAACGGTGCTGTCTGTACCATCGACGAGAAAATCATAAGAACGCGCCGTGTGAATGATTTTGGCACCGATCGGCACGCTCGTTAATCTTAACGTGTGCTCGTTTTCGGTATCGAACTCACCCGTCTCATCTCGATCGACCAACAGTGGCAGTGCCCGATAGACGACCGACGCCAGGGATTCAACGAGATCCGTTCCGCGGAATGTGTGTTCCTGTGCGGTAACGCGACCGTGTCGCCCGATGTCACCAAGAGCCTTGCTGATAACACGCGCCGTTACCTCGATGTTTTCCAATTCCTGCAACAGCGCGGCCACTCGAATATCATCGATCTCTTCTTCGGTGAGCTTCATCTTAGCGGCTACCTGACAGCCTAATTCGGAAACACGTGTCGCCCGATTCTCGAGACTTTTATCGGCACTGTTCAGATAGCCAGAAAGCACTTCCACTATTCCCAGATAGGCGTCGTGTAAATCCGCGATTTTCTGTGACCGTTCATCGCTCAGCGTGCCAACCAGCAGCGTCGTCAATCCTAACACCGCGCCCCAAACCGTTACCAATAACGCCACGGCCAGCGGTGACGTGTGCGGTTGAAAGCCTTTCAGGTCCAACATCGTTACCGTCAGCGCGCTGGCCACGCAAAACAGCGCCAAGATACCAGCCCGGTACCGCCCCAGGAAAAATGCTCCCAGAACGACGGGCAGATAATACAAATTGAGGACAACCGTCTTGTATCCAACGAGTTCGTACAACAGGCACGTCAGCCCTAGGCCAATCACGATTAGCATGACTTCCAGAGTTCTCGTTCGTTTTTTGTTTCTATTGTTCATCTTGTTGTTCTTTTATCTATGGGGCCGTGCTGACTTCCTAGTATTCCGTCACAGCTTAATTTTCGGGTTAGCCGCTTGGGCGATAGCCCCGGTTCGCACGACAAAAACCGTGGCTATCGCCAAAACGGCTAATGGATTCAACCTGAACTCTAAGCTGTGACGGACCACTAGCCCGCACCCACCGCCTTACGCGGCGGACTTGCTCCAGTTTCAGTTACTCGATCAGCTTCCAATCCGTCCGCTATACCCATACCGTCGTCGATGGTTTCATCGGCGTCGTTCAGCTCGGATTCGTCGCCCAGCGCGCCGGTTGTCTCGGCATACTTTTGAGCAATCTTTCGAAACTCAGATTCAATCGTGACAAACACGTCAACGAGCTGTGCATCGAAATGCTTGCCCGCCGCCGCGCGGATAATCTCAACGCACTTCTGGTGCCGAATCGGATTCTTGTAAGTACGACGGACCGACAGGGCATCGTAAACGTCGGCGATCGCCACGATGCGGGCTGCCAACGGTATCTCTTCTCCAACCAACCCGTGGGGATAGCCCGTTCCGTCCCAACGCTCGTGATGAAAAAGGGCTATCTCGCGGGCCATTTCGAGAAAATTGCTGGTACCCAATTGCACTTCGATTCGCCGAATGCAGTCTCCACCGATCGAGGTGTGCAACTGCATTTGTTGCCTTTCGTCATCACTCAATTCGCTCGTTTTTAAGAGAATCGCATCTTCTACACCGACCTTGCCGATGTCGTGCAATGCCGAGCTAATTCCGATCGACTTGACGAATTGCGGCGTGATCGTACGCCGATAGCGTGGATCTTGACGCAGGGCTGCGGCTAGGCGCGTCGAGTAAATCGAAATTCGTTCCAGATGTTGGCCGGTCTCCGGGTCGCGTGACTCGGCCAACTTAGCCAAGCCAAAGATGACAGCGTCGCGCGTACGCAGCAGGCTTTTGACTTGCTGCATCGACTCATGTTCGGATTGTCGATGCGTCGCATGCTGTTCGGTGCGGGCCCTTGACCAGAACAAATAGGTCACCATGCATTGCATTCCACCGATCCAAATAAATGCTACAGCACCGCCCAAGGGGAGGCTTTGGAGGACGTCGCTGGCGGCTAACGTTCCGTCGTGACGGGGGTGTTGAATGTGGCCGTCGCGATTCTCCGACTCGACCGCCAAAACCGGTATGAGGGCGCTGTTGCTTGCACTCCAGCGTGCTGATTCAATGATAAATCGATATTGAATCAGCACGCTGGAGAGATCGGAAGAGCACACGTCTGAACTCCAGTC
>CBDUAB010000165.1:0-6965 GCA_965365045.1 uncultured Planctomycetales bacterium | reverse complement strand
GACAGCTGCGTCACGGACAGATTGCTCGGCGTGCAGGATGCCCTGCTTGATTTTGCTATTGGAAAGTCGCATGAAGTCCTTTCGTAAAGGGGTTACTGCAGGAGATCGTGAGTAGGCCGGAACAAGCGGCGAGACGGACGTTGATTCTGATGGATCGCCTCCACGCCGCGCTGTTCCGGCATGAATCGCCAACGGACAGCGATTTGTCGATTCATGCCGGAACAGCGCGGTGAATAAGGCGACGTCCAATGCTGTGGCACCGGCGCCGCTTGTTCCTGCCTTCTACTCTCCGCTCTTGACTCTCTGTCTAAAACGAATCGGCTGCGTAGATACGGCGCGCCGCGATCAAATCACCTTCTTTCGGATTGCATTCAAGTCCTACGTAACCGTCATACTTGAGTTTCTTGATTTCCTCAAAGACACGCGTGTAATTGACTTCACCGGTGCCCGGCTCGTTGCGGCCCGGGTTGTCGGCCAACTGCAGATAACCGATGTAGTCCCAGCCCTCACGCATCGTCATGGTCAGATCGCCTTCGACGATTTGCATGTGGTAGAGATCCCAATTGATCTTGACTGCTTCGGAACCGACAGCCTTGCAAATGTTGATTGCGTCGCGGCTACCATAGAGACAATGCGCAGGGTGGTTCCGCGGATTCATGGGTTCGATGATGATGGTCTTTCCACGCTTCTCGCAAATGGGCGCGGCGCGCTTGAGACCTGCGATCGCCGCCGCGTGCATGGCATCTTTGCTGACGCCTTGGATGTCATTGCCAATGACAACGGTAAGCAGATGGCAATCCGAGCGGTCGGCCACATCGCAGCTTTCTTGGATCGTTTTGACAAAACGTTCGTGGTCCGATTTGGGATTGTTAAGCTCCGTGCCAAAGCCCCATGCCGTGAATTGCGAGACGGCAATATTCTTTTCTTTGAGCAGCTTGGCTGCTTTGTCGATCGGTTTGCCTTCGTACGGCCAGAATTCGATGGCCGGATAGCCCAGCTCGTCGGCTGCGTGTATTTTTTCCAAGAACGATTTTCCTCGGAACCACATCTCGACGTTGACGGCAAAGCGTGTGTTGGGAGTCTTTCCTGGCTTCTCGATAGCGGCGATTGGGGCTGCGGCGACTGGGGTTCCAGCGACTGGGGTTCCGGCGACTGGGGCTGCGCGAGAATCCCGGCCATTCAATAGAAAGCTGGCTCCAGCGGCAGCAGATAGCGTCGTAAAGTGACGCCGTCCTAGATTTGAAATGTGGTCAAGCATGGTGAACGTGTCCTGTTTGTTTTTCGATTTCAAAGAACAATGCAGACACGATTTTCGGCGGTGGGCAGGGTAAAGTCCAGTGGCAGCCCAGAATTGCTATTTTCGTACGACGCGCAAAGCGACAAAATATGGCAACTTGTTAGGGCCAGATGTCTGTATGAGGCATTGAAGGCTTGGATTTCGCTGCTTTTCCGGATGCGATGCGGCATTTGGGCTCGAACACGTAAGAACTTACGCCAATTCGCGACACACATGCGTTATCCCTAGACAACCGTTTTGCTGCCTGACGGGAGCGCCAACGATGGCAAGCTTGACCAGCCTGATCGTAATTCCAGCGCGTCTGCATTCAACACGTTTGCCGCGCAAGTTACTTCTGCGCGAAACAGGCAAGACGCTATTGGAGCACACGTACGAAGCCGCCTGTGCCGCCCGTCGTCCTAGTCGGGTTTGCGTGGCGACCGATCATGCGGACATCGCGCGTGAAGCGCACGCGTTTGGCGGTCAGGTAGTGATGACTAGCCCTTCCGCTCCGTCTGGGACGGATCGAGTCGCCGAAGCGGTTGGTGAGCTGCCGGCGGCGGACATTATTGTAAACGTGCAAGGTGATGAGCCTGATATCCGTGGCGAAAACATTGACCTGGCTGTTGAATTGCTTGAGCATAACCCGGCGGCAATGGTGGCGACCCTGGCGACGCCGATCCGTTCCGCCGAGCAGTTACTCGACCCGGCGTGCGTCAAAGTTGTCACCAACGGGAACGGACAAGCGCTTTACTTTAGCCGCAGTCCGATTCCTCACGTCCGTGATGGCTGGGATACGGTGTCCTTTGCAGAGACTGGTATCTTCTTACAGCACGTCGGTCTTTACGCGTATCGCCGTGACTTTCTGATGCGGCTCGCGCGGTTGCCGCCATCGCCGCTTGAGCAATTGGAAAAATTGGAACAGTTGCGTTTCCTCCATGCGGGTGCAATGATTCAAATCGGCGTGGTCGCCGAAGCGTCCTTCGGCATCGACACACCGGCCGACTATCGCCGCTTTGTGCTGCGGCGGGCGGGGTAGAGGTTGGGAAAACGGCGTACGAGACGTTGACCGCCAGTGACCGTTCATGTTTTGCCAAGCGTAATGTGAATGACTAATGTCTAAGGCCTAATGACTAGGGAATGACCAATGACGAATGCCAAAGTATGTGTAAAAACCGAAAGCCAGTTATGATTGTAAGCTTTGGAATCTCCCGTATTCCTCGGGGAAACACGGATGTTTGGTGATTAGTCGTTAGGATTTCATTAGTCATTAGTCATTAGTCATTAGTCATTAGGCCTTAGGCCTTAGACATTAGACATTAGACATTAGGCCTTAGACATTAGGCATTCTCCTTACCCTCTGCCCTTGCGACCGTTCGCGGGTAAAATGATGTGGATACGGTATGCGCATACTCCACGACCTCAGCCAGGAAGGTGAACAGACGTAATGGCCAAACATATCTTCGTAACCGGCGGTGTTGTAAGTTCTTTGGGCAAAGGGCTGACGAGCGCTTCGATTGGCATGCTGCTTGAACAACGCGGTCTGAGCGTACGTATGCAAAAGCTCGATCCATACATCAACGTCGATCCAGGAACGATGAGTCCCTACCAACACGGGGAAGTCTACGTATTGGATGACGGTAGCGAGACGGATCTCGATCTCGGTCACTACGAGCGATTTACGCAAAGCCCACTTACTCGTAACTGCAATTATACGACCGGTCAGATTTATCTATCAGTGATCGAAAAAGAACGCCGCGGCGAGTTTTTGGGTAAGACTGTCCAAGTCATTCCGCACATCACGAACGAAATCAAGAGCTGCTTGCAGAAATTGGCTGACGAAGACGTTGACGTTGTCATCACGGAAATTGGGGGAACCGTTGGTGATATCGAAAGCCAACCGTTTCTCGAAGCCATTCGTCAGTTCTCGCTCGATGTCGGCAAAGAAAACTGCCTGTATATCCATTTAACTTTGGTACCGTACCTAAAAGCGGCCGCTGAGCTCAAAACGAAACCGACACAGCATTCGGTCGGCTTGCTGCGACAGATCGGTATTCAGCCCGATATTCTGATCTGCCGCACGGAGCGGACAATCAGCCATGAGGATCGGGAAAAGATCGCCTTGTTCTGCAACGTACCGCTTGAGGCCGTGATCGAAGAAAAGGACAAAGATTTTTCGATTTATGAAGTACCACTGAGCTTGGTCGACAACAATTTGGACGAACTCATTGTGCGACGTCTGGGACTAACGGCCGGTGCGTTGGATCTGGACGACTGGCACGACTTGCTGCATCGCTTGCGAAATCCCTTACAAGAAATCAGCATCGCAGTCGTTGGCAAATATGCCGAACATCGCGACGCGTACAAGTCCATTTACGAAGCAATCGACCATGCCGGCATCCACCATCAGGTGCAGATTCGGGTAGGACGAATCCATAGCGAAGACGTCGAGCGTGAAGGTCCGGAGCGCATCCTGTCCGGCTATGATGCTCTGCTGGTCCCGGGCGGATTCGGTGAGCGTGGCATTGAAGGTAAGGTCGAAGCAATCCGCTGGGCGCGCGAGCGAGGTGTGCCGTTTTTTGGCATTTGCCTGGGCATGCAATGTGCCGTGATTGAATTTGGCCGCAACGTCGTCAATCTGGCGCATGCCCATTCGACTGAATTTGACAAAGACACTGAGCATCCCGTCATTTGTCTGTTAGACGAACAGCGGAATATTACCGATAAGGGCGGCACGATGCGACTCGGTGCCCAACCAGCCAAGCTAACGGACGGCAGCCACGCGGCACATCATTACGGTACCGACTTGATCAACGAACGACATCGTCATCGCTACGAATTCAACAACGCTTATCGGCAGCAATTCACGGCGCACGGACTGGATGTTTCCGGAACCAGCCCCGACGATTCGCTGGTTGAAATCGTTGAAGTGCGCGATCATCCTTGGTTTGTCGCCGTGCAATTTCACCCAGAGTTTAAGTCAAAACCAACTGCCGCGCAGCCGTTGTTTGTCGGTTTTGTTGCCGCCGCCTTGGAACGCCACAACCAGCGTTCTGAACAGATTCGCGAAGAGAATGCGTTCGAGTAATTGAACCTCGGTCTCTAATCCATGAAACATTAACCCAAGCGATACGACGATGTCTGACGATAACGAAGCGAAGAAAATCATTATTGACGAAGACTGGAAGTCGCAAGTCGAAAGGGAACGCAAGGAGGTCCATGAGCAGGAACAGCAACCGGAATCCGGTGCCGCGGGCACACAAAAGATGCCCGAAGCGTCCATGGCGTTTTTGATTAGCACGCTCAGCGCGCAGGTACTCGCGTCGCTGGGGCAGTTTCCCGATCCCGTAGTCGGTAAACCGATAATTCATTTGGACTATGCCAAACTGAACATCGACACGCTGTCGATATTGCAACAAAAAACAAAGGGCAATCTGGAAGAGGAAGAAGAACAGCTGTTGGAACAAACCCTGCACGAGTTGCGAATGCTGTTCGTGAAAATCGAAACGGAGCTTGCCAAGTTGTCTGCCGAGGACTTGAAGAAAATGGCCCAAGGACTGGATCTAGGGACGGCACCTTGAGTCAGCACGGTGATTGCTGAAAAAGTGGGTCCCTTCTGCCGGAAGGGACCTCCGCCAATGGAAAACATGCGGATGCTGAGGTCCCGCTCGGCAAGCGGGACCTACTTTCGGCGACTTTTTTAGCAGCCTCGCGCGGTACGCGGGTGAAAAACGGATCGACAGCACGTAATCCATGAATCGCGCTATCGCCAAGTCGCAGATCGAAAAGCTTCGCGGTGAAATCGAGCGACACGACCGTCTCTACTATTTGGATGCGAATCCGGAAATCAGCGACGCCGAGTACGACCAGCTCTATCGCCAGTTGGAAAACCTCGAAGTCGAGTTTCCCGACCTCGTTACTCCGGATTCGCCGACCCAACGTGTCGGTGGCGGTCCCATCGACGGGTTCGAGCAAGTCCAGCACGCCGTGCCGATGCTCAGTATCGACGACGTGTTTTCAGATGAAGAGTTAAGCGACTTCTTTCTGCGGCTGCAGCGAAACCTCGCGGCGGATCGCATTCCCGTCACGATCGAACCCAAAATCGACGGAGTGGCTGTTTCGATTCGATATGTCGACGGCCGGCTGGATCTTGCGGCGACGCGCGGTGACGGTAGTCGCGGCGACGTAGTCACGTCAAATGTGCGAACAATCCGTTCCCTTCCTTTGGTGCTGGCGGATGGCGCGCCAACGGTGTTCGAAGTCCGGGGCGAAGTGTTCATGCCCATGGCAAGGTTTGCGCGATTGAATGAACAACGGGACGAAGCAGGGCTCTCGGCCTTTGTGAATCCGCGCAACGCCTCGGCCGGATCGCTCAAGCTACTCGACCCTCGCCAAGTCGCCGAGCGGCCTTTGGACTTCATCGCGCATGGTTGGGGACAACTCGTAGACGTTGAACTCGCGTCCCAGCGAGAGTTTCACGCGTTGCTGGATCGCACGGGAATACGCAAAAACCAACCCATTTGGTACGCCGAAACATTTGACGAAGTGCTGGCTGCGGTTCGTGAACTGGATCAGCACCGCCATGACTTGCCGTATCTAACCGATGGTGCCGTCATCAAGGTCGACGAAGTCGCCGCGCAGCAGCAATTGGGAGCAACGTCACGGGCTCCCCGATGGACCGCCGCTTTCAAATATCCGCCGGAACAAAAGGAGACGCTGCTCAAAGACATTACCATTCAAGTCGGACGTACGGGCGTGTTGACACCTGTCGCGGAACTTGAGCCAGTGTTTGTGTCAGGTACGACCGTTTCACGCGCTACGCTCCACAATGAGGATGAGATTCAACGCAAGGATGTCCGTGTGGGCGATACCGTGGTGATTGAGAAGGCTGGCGAAATCATCCCAGCCGTCGTACGCGTTGTCTCGGAAAAGCGCCCTTCTAAATCAAAACCTTTTGACCTTCGTCAACATGCGGGCGACTGTTGTCCGTCCTGTGGCGGACCCATCACAAAAGAGGAGGGCTTTGTCGCCTGGCGATGCACTAATTTTGCCTGCCCCGCACAAGCTGTCAGTCGGATACGACAATTCACTAGTCGCAAGGCACTGGACATCGACGGCGTCGGCACCGTCGTTGCGGAAAAGCTCGTCGAACGTGGTGTGGCGGCGACCCCATTGGACTTATTCGAATTAAATGCGAAATCACTCGCCGAGTTGAATCTTGGTGATGACGACAAATCGCGTATTTTGGGGCAGAGGCACGCCAACAACATCGTTCGTTCGCTGGAACAAGCGCGCTCGTTACCGTTAGATCGCTGGATCTATGCGATGGGGATTCCCAAGGTGGGTGAATCCGCCGCGCGAGAGCTTGCGCGTCTGCATCAGACTTTGCCCGCTATCGCTCAATCGGAAATCCTCGCGGAGCTGCGACCACTCAAACCAAGCGCACGCAAGGAAGATCACCCGGTCTTGGCGCCGTACGAAATCGCGCCGGAAGTTGGTCCGGCTGTCGCCGACAGCGTGCTGAGTTTCTTTGGCTCCAGCGGTGGCCAGCGCGTGCTGGCTCGGTTGGAGAAGCTTGACATAGCGCCTCAATCGGACAACTACGCGCCTCGACCGGCGCCCGCGGGCAATCAAGGTGCGCCGCTGGTCGGCAAGTCTTTCGTGATTACGGGTAGGCTGTCCGCCTCAC
>CBDUAB010000164.1:0-6966 GCA_965365045.1 uncultured Planctomycetales bacterium | reverse complement strand
ATACGGCATGGCGGCCTTCCCAGCGGTGGCTTGCGAAGGGCGCGCCCTGCAAGTCCGTGAAGTTAAACAGCGGCACTTGCCGATTCAAAATGCCAACGTCCTGGTCTTGGGGTGGCAAGACAAAATGCCGCACAATCTTGGCGCCCGCCGGACGATCAAGCTCGAATTCTCGTGAATCGAATAGTGCGTCTGGCTCGCTGACGTGTTTGCTAATAATGGTCGCGGTCGACACTGGTGCCGGGCCGTTATCGCGTCCAATAAGCCGTGTCGCCGGATGTTCCAGCCGGCGTAGCATGTGAATTTTCTCGTCGATCCAAAATGTATACTCGCCGGTGTGGCTGGTCACACGAACGACCGCACAAGGATTTCCTTGCAAGGTTTCGTCCTTCATGCGGACGATCTTTGAAGCTTGATTGAAAAGCGCCCGCAGGGCATCATCATCCGTCAGCATTCCCAGCGGACTCACCATCAAATCAACCGGGGTGCCCAATAGTGCGCTGAATAGTTCATGTGGACGTGTCGGATCGGCGTACTCCGTGGCGGAGAACAGCGTCGCCACGTTGATGACACGGGGCGCCGGCCGCTCAACGAATTGTCCATCAAAGTCGTGGGTAGAGGGATCTTGTATGCGCGTTCGTAATTGGACACCGTTGCTGGCAACCGTGATCTTGTGATCCGGTCGGCTAATGGTGAAGCGAAGGCGATTGGGCGCTTCGTATGCCAACTGCACGTCGATTATGTCTTCGTGCGTGCCGCGCCCATCGGAAAGTCGCACGTGAATCTGTGTCTGCTCGTAATATGCGGACAAATCCCGATAAGCAACCAGCATTTTCTGCAAGGCCTCACGCCCAGCATGGTCGATTTTGCGCCCCGCGGGACTTTCCATGTGGATCAGAGAGTTCTGCGTTTGGCCTTCGACCGAAACTGGTACACCGACCTGACTTGTTGGCGACAAACCTGTTAGTGATTTGAGAAGCCAGATACCAAAGACAATGAATCCAATCACCAGTAGACGCGCCCACGTCGTGCGGCGTGGGCCTTGCTCGGCCCTACGCCGATAGTGGGAACGACTGTATCTGCTCATCGAAACGTCTCGAACGAAATGAAAAGCCCCAACGAAATGGGAAAACCTATCCGCAAATCTTGCGATGAATTGCGCCTAACAACTCACCAAAGTAAAGACAGATTATTCGCAAATCGTCGGTTTCGTAAAGCTCGTCTGGTTGACCCGTGTTTTGCCGCCTGGCTATGATGCGCTTTGGCCCACAATACGAGGACATTTCCATCTCCACTCAGTCGCCGCTAGCACGTGGCGATCGTTGACGTTGCCATGACAGCAGAATCACCATCCCGCGTACGAGCGTTCCGACTGCCGTTTGGCTACGATTCACAGCTCGATGTAAGTTTGACCGCTGACCGGTTGATAGCCTTTTGTGGACAACCAGCGGGTGAAGTCATTTCGGCGCCACGCCAAGCGACATCAGCGGCGCTGAGCGCTCCGATCGGTTTTCCGCCGCTGATCGAAGCCACCGTACCCGGCGACCAAGTCGTCATCGCCGTTGATCGTGGGATCCCGCAGGCCCCGGCAATCGTCGCGGGAATCATCGACTCGCTTGCCAGCGGTCGGATCGAACCGGCGGATGTCCGCGTGGTCCTCGCCAGCGGTTTTGTCGGCGCCGAGGAGATTACCGAGCTACTACCGGACATCGTCGGCAAAGCAATCACTATCGAGCAACACAATGCCCACGATAAAGACCATCTTTGTTATTTGGCCGCATCGAGTGATGCCAAGCCCATTTTCTTCAATCGGTCCATTTGCGAAGCCGATCTTGTAATTCCAATTGGCTGCTTGCGGCCGGATGGGGCGCTTGGTTATCTCGATGACGCGATGGGTCTCTTCCCGACGTTTGCGGACAAAGAAACTATCCGTCGCTTTCGTGCGCCTTCTTCGTGGCTTTCGGCTTCACACCGGGATCGTCGCCGCGAAGAAGCCCGCGAGGCCGCTTGGTTACTCGGTGTGTGCTTCACGGTGCAACTCGTCCCAGCCGCCGGCGAGGGAATCTTGCGAATCCTTGCTGGTGAACGAAACGCCGTTTTCAACGAAGGCCGCCGTGTCACGACGAACGTCTGGAATTGTCAGGTGCCCAACCGAGCGAGCTTGGTGGTTGCTGCCCTTTCGGGCGGCCCGGAACAACAGACTTGGGAGAGTTTCGCGCGAGCATTGTTCGCGTCGTTGCAGGTCGTCGACGACGGTGGGGCCATCGTGGTCTGTAGCGAATTGGACGATCAACCCGGCGCGGCCATGTTAAGAATCAGAGGTGTCGACCCAGACGAGATCTCGGCCCTCGATGAAATTGGGCGTGAAGTTCTCGATGACTCCGCGGACGATGCCGTGCCGGCAGCCCAATTGGTCGAGGCTTTGCGCCGAGCGCGCGTGTACCTACTCAGTCGCCTCGATGATGATTTGGTCGAAGAATTGGGCCTGGCACCGGTTGCGCAAGCGGAGGAAGTGATCAATCTCTGCGGTCGGCACCCTTCGTGTATACTCATGGCGAACTCACAACACGTGTGGCCGACATTGGCTGAAGACTGAAGACCGAAGACCAAACGCGAATTTTGGCGTTCGTCATTCAATCATTCCTTAGTTCGGCTGTTTGACTTCGTCTCAAAGACCCCCATGAGCTTGCTCGTGGGTGAATCAGGCTGGGAGCTACAGTAATTAACAAACGCCAAGACCCCCTGAGCTCGCTCAGGGGTGAATCAGATGATTGCGCATTGCCGCGCAGCCTTCTTCACCCGCGTGCAAGCACGAGGGGGTCGTTTTTTTTGTTGCCATGTAGCTTGCAGTCTGATTCACCCGTGGCACAAGGCCACGGGGGTCTAATTCAAACAGTCGAATTAGACATTAGTTATTCACAACACACGTCCCAGAATCGTGAACGATCATTTACGACGATTATCTGAGTGGCACAACCGCAACAACTTGAGATCAGCAATGACTACCTACGCAACGCTTTCCGACGGATGTGCTTTCGTTCTTCTGCCGGCGCGGACGCATATCGAATTGCACGGCGCGGACCGCCGACAATTCCTGCATAACCTTTGCACGAACGACATTAAGGCGCTCCAACCGGGGGCCGGTTGCGAGGCATTCATGACCAGCGTGCAGGGCAAGACGCTTGGTCACATCTTGGTGTTTTCAGGTGCGGAAAGCCTCTCGCTCGATACGGTTCCAGACCAAGGTGAGCCATTGATTCGCCACTTGGAGCGATATCTAATTACGGAGGACGTTCAGATTACCGATCGCTCGACGGAATGGTCGGAACTCGCCGTCGCTGGCAGCAAGGCGAGCGACGTATTGAAACAATGCGGCCTGGATGTACCCGTGGCACCATTAAATCACATTGATGGACTGATCGACGGTCATGCGGTGTCGGTACGTCGTGTGGATATGATCACAGCGCCGTGTTTCCTCTTGCAGACGGCGGGCAATGATCAAGTTGTGCTGATCGAAAAGCTCCGCGGGCATGGTGCAACCGAATGCAACGCGGATGTGCTCGAAACGGCCCGCATCGAGCAAGGTTGGCCTTGCTTTGGGGTCGACATAACGGAACGCAATTTGCCGCAGGAAATCAACCGGAATGAACGAGCAATCAGCTTTACGAAGGGGTGCTACTTAGGACAAGAAACCGTCGCGCGCATTGATGCATTGGGCCATGTAAACCGGTTGCTGGTGGGCTTGCGGTTTGACGGCAAGGAGATACCGGTGCCAGGCACGAAACTTTTGGACGGAGAAAAGGAAGTCGGCGAAGTCACTTCGGCGACATTTTCCCCTCGGCTGGATGCCCCGCTTGCGCTCGCCTTCGTTCGTCACCAACACGCAGATGTTAGCACAATACTGCAGTCCGACCTCGGTCCGGCTACAGTCATCGCTTTGCCGATCGATCGAAAAAGTTAGGGCGGTGACCTCACAGCAATTCAATTACGTGTTCGCCACCGTGGGCTGGGTTACCGATCAGCCGTTGGCCCACTGGGTCCACGACGAAGTCAAGCAATTCAAGAGGTACTTGCCCGATTAATGACGGAACATCGTCTGGAACTTCCATCACATCTACCGTGCACGTGCGGCCCTGAATCGTCAGCCGGACAGCCGTGTACATTGCCGCTTGGTCCTTACCGGAACTCGTGATCACTTGTCGCTCAAACTGGTGGGAAAGGCCCAGAAGTTCGATGAGTCGCCTAGGGAGGGAAAGAGTGGTTGCTCCCGTGTCGACAAGTGCATCGCTAATCGTTATTCGTCGCACTTCGTTTGGCGTACGAAGCCCGCGCCGCGACTCCCAAGAGTCTTCCAAGTTCTCGACTTCAACTTCAACTGTCACTCGGCCCATTTCATCCGATTCCATGCTATTGCCTCCCGCGACCAGAGTAGTCTCTCTACAATGATTCTGCCATTTAACGAACTCCGATTTTCGGCGCGATTAGATCACACAAAACCCGGCGACCCAAGAGTCTTACGATCCTATAGATTATACCAGCCATCGCTTTATTCGTTGAAATCCGTGTCCGCATCGGCCAATTTGAGTTCCTTGATCCAGGCGTTACGGTAGCGCACGTCATGGCCTTCGCACTGAAGTTTCAGGCCTCCAGGGATGTCCGTAATTCCTCTTCCTTCGTCGTTTCCGCCGTCTATCCCGGAGTTCGCACCACCCCACACCTGGCTGATGGTTTGATTGTCGTGCACTTTCTTACCATTGAAATACATGGTCAGCATCGCTTTCTCAATCCGCTGGCCATCTTTGAACTTTGCCGCGCGGAATGTGATGTCGTAGGCATTCCATTTTCCCACACCGTTGTAGGCATCGTACGGTGAATCGGTCTCATTGATCACGGCGCCCATTCCGTGCTTCGTTTTGTCGCCATCCAAAACCTGGATTTCGTAGCGATTCTGCAAGTAGACGCCACTGTTGCCGCCGGGCTTCATGACAAGGAATTCTATGTGCAAACGAAAGTCCCGGTACTTCTTCTTGGTCACAATGTCCGCCGTGCCATATTTGCCACCCGCCGCAACCGGATCATCGGACATGATAACCGTGCCGTCATCCACCGGATCAGCAACGATCGGCCATTTGATCGGCAATGACGATGCGAAGCGTGGGCCTTTCCAATAGGTCCATTTCTCATCCAGCCTTTCGCGCGTGCCATCGATGATTGCCTCGGCGCCGGCCAGTGGCGCGGCGCCAACACCCACGGCGGCGCCGGCCTCACGATTTACGGTGCACATGGTTACGACCAAGAGCAGTGTCATCCCATAAGGAGTTTTCATCATGGTTCCTTTCGATTTGAAATTGGGTGCTTTTCTGGACGATTCATCAAAAAGGAATATCATCCTCATCGTACGCTGCTTCCGCCAATTTGTCGTTTGCCGTGTCGGAATCACGCGCGGCGTCCTTGGCCGGCTGGTCGTTTTCAGTCGAAGTCGCTTTTGAATTGAAAACTTTAAAATTGATCCCTTCGGCGTTCAGAAAGAACTTCACTTCGGTCTTGGCATCTTTTTGCCACTTGCGGCCACTCAAACGGTAACTGATCTCGACGTCGTCGCCAACGCTCAGTTCGTCAATCGTATCGCAACCGTCCTGAATGAACTCCAGCGGAATGTAATTGGTAAACCGTTCGTTGTCCTGCTCGAGCACGACCAGTCGTTTGCGGAAGCCTTTTTGCCCGTAAGTTTTTGTTTCCTCGATTACGTGGACTACACCACGAACTTTTGCGTCACTCATTTCTCGATCTTTCCTAAATGAATCTTGCCACAGCGGAGAAATACTGACCGCCGAATCGCCATCGTACCGAGATTCTCGCTTCAATAAAACAAGCCGTTCCCGAGCCGATGTTCTTCTCGTTCTCAGAATATGCGCCATTCGGCCAATTCACGCGACGATCCGAGGGCTGAGGAATTGTTGCACTTGATCGCCCGATGCTCGCCGCCTAGGCTTAGATGCTCGCCGCCTAGGCTTAAATGGCAAGCGGTTGTCGATATTATTGTCAAGTCGAGCTGATGTTTATCACCATTCACCTATGGCTGTACTGCTGCAAATCCGCAACGCTCACAAGAGCTTTGGCGACCAGGTACTTCTCGACGGTGCCGACGCGACGCTTGTCGATGATGTGAAAGTTGGCTTTATCGGCCGCAACGGTGCTGGTAAATCGACACTCTTACGCGTGTTACTCGGCGAAGAGGAGCTTGACGATGGTGAGGTCATTCATCATCCCAATTTGCGCGTCGGTTACTTGCGCCAGCATGATCCGTTTTTGCCCGGTGAATCGGCCCATGATTTTCTGATCCGCGACAGCGGCAGGCCGGATTGGAAATGCGGTGAAGTCGCGGGCCAATTCGAGCTAAAGGGGGCCTATCTCGATGGGCCGATTGCGGAGCTCTCTGGCGGCTGGCAGACACGCGTCAAATTGGCTGCGTTGTTGTTGCACGAACCAAACTTGCTGCTGCTCGACGAACCCACCAACTTCCTCGACCTCAGAACGCAGATTCTGTTGGAACACTTCCTCCGCGGTTTTTCCAAGGCATGTCTGATCGTTTCGCACGATCGAGCATTCCTGGCGGCCACTTGCACACACACGCTCGATCTGTCATGTGGCAAACTGACGCTGTATCCCGGCAAGATCGACGCGTTTCTGGAATTTCAACAGGAGCGACGCGAACACGACCAACGCGTCAACGCAACCGTGCTGGCGAAACAAAAACAGCTGCAGAAATTCATCGACAAAAACCGCGCCGGTGCAAACACGGCCAGCCAAGCCAGGTCGAAAAGCAAACAGCTCGCCCGGCTGCAGCTGAGCGAAATCGCCAACGACGAAGCCACTGCTCACATTCGTGCCCCCATTGTCGAGCCTCGACAGGGTCCGGCCGTGCGTTGCCGCGATTTGAAAATGGGTTATTCCAATCATGTAGTCGCC
>CBDUAB010000163.1:0-6968 GCA_965365045.1 uncultured Planctomycetales bacterium | reverse complement strand
TCCATTAGTACGCTCCCAGTGGCACGGTTGTGAGAGTTTGTCAGGCAGCAGACTTAGAACGTGTAAAACAACTACTTCCCCAATTGTGGTGCAGCCGTCTCGGCTGCTGCGGGCAGGCGGGACGCCTGCACCACAAGTTGTTTCGCTACACTTTCCTTAGTGCAAAATCACTCGGTCCACCGAGCAGAGCTCTCGGTGGGGCCGGCCGAGATGTGGGTAAAGCTAACCGATTGCACGTCGCGCCTTGTGTGCCTTCGCTGACAGCATCTGCCGGAGTCATGATCAAGGCCGATCTGGTTTACGTTTCCTTCAATTCGATCAGCAGGTCAAATGGTCGGTTTTGGCCCCAGCGATAGATCTGAAAATCTCGGTCCAAAGTGAGAATCCGTCCCGTTCGCATGTCGGTCGCCATGTTCATGAGAAAGGCGTCGGCAAAGTCCATCGGAATATTTTCGTTTCGTATTTGGTCATCAGTTTACGCAAGCGGGCCGTGTTCTCCGTCACGAGGTTCGAAAAAACACACCTCGTTCAACATTTTCCAGTACTGCAGCCGGCAAGCCCTTGAGACCCCGCAACAAATAACAGCTTTCCACAATCACGCCTTCGCATGTCACCAACGGTGTGTCGAGCGAGTCACCCACTTGGCGCAATGTTCATGATATAGCGGATGTGCCCTCACCATGATCGCTTCCAAGACGACTAGACGATACCATGATGATGAACGGATCACGGCTCCTATCCAGCGTAACGGCAACACGGAACCAACTCGCGCAAACAAGCCAGTTGAATACCACTTCATTACGCCGCAAGATCCATGGACATAAACACACAAACCATTTTTGATATTGTCGAGCGTGGCGACTCGACCGAGTTGGCCGCCATCCTCAGTCGTGATCCAGGCCTCGTTCACGTTCGTCCTCGCCGACACAGGACTCACGAAACCACTTTTGGGTTGCGGCCACAAGGCCGCATTAACGGCATGCACTTGTTGCGAACTTTGCTGAAGACTTTTGCCGCCCTGATGGTGCTGCTGTCAAGCGCCGACCTGCTGGCAGAGACGGACGAATGGGAATCCGTCTACCACCAGCGGCTTACGTGGTGGAGCCTGCAGCCGGTGGTTCCGGCCGAGCCGCCGCCCGCAAAACAATCGCAATGGACACGCAATGAAGTGGATCGTTTCATCCTCGCCGCGCTGGAAGCGCGGAGCTTGCAACCAGCCCGCGAGGCGGACCGCCGCACGCTCGCGCGAAGGCTGAGTTTTGCGCTGACCGGTTTGCCGCCAAGCCTGGAGGTTGTGGATCGGTTCGCGGCAAATTCGTCGCCCCGAGCGTACGACGATCTTGTGCAATCGTTACTCGATAGCCCGCACTTTGGCGAACGTTGGGCAAGGCACTGGATGGATGTTGTTCATTACTCCGACACACATGGCTACGAATGGGATGTGCCCGCCAAGAATGCCTGGCGGTATCGCGACTATCTCGTTCGCGCGTTCAACGCCGATATACCCTTTACTCAGTTCGTGCTGGAGCAGATTGCCGGGGACCTCATCGAACCTCGTGTTGACGATCGCACCGGGTTGAATGAGTCGCTGATCGGCCCGATGGCACTGCGTCTTGGCGAACGGCGGCACGGCGACAATGCGGACCACGAAGGTGTCACGCAGGAGGCGATGGCGAACATCATCGACACCGTGAGTAAAGGTTTCCTCGGTACAACCGTCGCCTGCGCGCAATGTCACGACCACAAGCTGGACGCAGTTGCACAACGCGACTATTACGCGCTAGCGGGCATATTCATGAGCACACGTTGGGGTTCGCGGTGTATCGATGCGGTCGATTCGAACGAGGCAGTCATCGGGCAGTTGCGGCAGATCAAGCAGGCCATCCGCGCTGAAATGGCTCGGGTTTGGCTGGGCTCGAAGACCAACCTGACGGCGGATATCAAAGCGCTCCCGGTGGACGAAAAGGCAACCACGACGTTTCCGGAAACTCTTACCGGTTTTTGGCAAAGATCGCAGATAAAGCCAATTACGCCCGCGGAATTGACCGAGCAGCGAGAGCGGCGCGTAGCCGAAAACCATGCAAACCTGAAACTCATTGCCGATTTCACGCGTGAAGACGGCGCTGCCGGCTGGCGGTGGGATGGCTTCGGCATGCGGCATGGCCTCGTCCGCGATGGTGAGATCGTGGTGGCGGATGAAGGGGATGTCGTGTTGGCCCACATTCTGCCGGCGGGGCGCTGGTCGCACGTGTGGTCTAAGCGGCTGGCAGGCGCTTTGCGCAGCCCACTCTTGGATCCGTTACCGGCGGTGACTTTCTCCGTTGGCTTTGCGGGAGGAAAGCATGTCGCGCAATCGTTCATCATCGACCACGCTTTTCATAGTGAACGGATGAAGTTTCTCAACCGACCCACATTTGGTTGGCTGACACTGACCGCCGGCAACTTCGGCACACTCGAAGGCAGCGTGGATCGCGGAAATCGTTTGGTCTATCTCGAACTGGTGACGAAGTCGCTCAACAACTACTTCCCCCCGCGCACTGCTTACGGCGGCTTGAAAGAAAGCGACCTTGCCGATGACCGTTCTTGGTTTGGGGTGACTCGCATTTTCGAGCACTCGGCTGGTAAGCCGCCTTTGGATGAGTTAACGCGTTTTGCGCCGTTGTTCACTAGCGAAGCCGGTTGGGCGGAAAGACTTGCCCATCTGGTGCTGGCGGCGGTCAACCGCTGGAGCCGCGGCGAGTGCGACAGCGAAGATGTTCGGCTACTCAACGATGCGCTCTTGTCCGGGTTGTTGGCGAATGACATGCAAGCGAGTTCTGAACTAGCGAAACTCATTCACAGTTACCGTGCAACCGAGAAAAAGATAAAACCCGATCGAACCATCGGCACTGCGGAGGATTGGAACGAAGGACGTAACCAGCAGCTTGCAAACCGAGGTGCCTATACCGATTTGGGTGGCGAAGTGCCACGCGGGAACATCCTTTTTCTAGGTGGCGCGGCGGCGCGATCAAATCCGTCTGCCAGCGGACGACTGGAGTTCGCACGCAGTATCGCCAGCGCGCAAAATCCGCTCACAGCGAGGGTGTTCGTGAATCGTGTCTGGCTGCACTTGTTTGGCGAAGGGCTGGTGCGCACGCCGGACGATTTTGGACATCTCGGTGACAAACCTTCGCACCCGGAATTGCTTGACTACCTTGCCTCACGATTCATGGCAGAGGGTTGGTCGCTCAAGAAGTTGGTCAAGTTGCTCGTTACGTCCGCGACCTGGCGTCAAGCCAGCATGGCAACGGAAGGCGCGCTCGATGTCGATGCTGAAAATCGTCTCTGGCACCACATGCCCCTGCGACGGCTGGAAGCCGAGGCGATCCGTGATTCGATTTTGGCGGTATCGGGACGACTCGAATCAACCCTTTACGGCCCGCCTGTCGATCCGTATCGTACAGCGACGGACGCGGCGAAGCGGCTGTTGTCTGGCCCGCTTGATGGCGACGGTCGTCGCAGCATTTACACCAAAATGACGTTGATGGAGCCGCCACGATTCTTGGCCCTGTTCAACCAACCAATTCCGAAGCTGACTACCGGTCGGCGCGATGTGACCAACGTCCCGGATCAGGCGCTCGCGCTGCTGAACGATCCGTTTATCATTGCAATGGCCAAACATTGGAGCCAAGGCACGCTTGCAGACGGTGCGATTTCATCTGACGAGCGCTTGCGGCAGATGTTCGCCACCGCGTTGGCTCGTCCTCCGGCAGCGGACGAAACGGCTCGCCTCGTAAAGTTGGTACGTCAATCGGCGGATTTGCGTGGAGCCGATGCGGCCGCGATCATGGAGTGTCAGCCTGTCTGGCAGGATGTGGCCCATGCGATCTTCAACTTGAAGGAGTTCATCTATGTCCCGTGATCAGCGGTCTGGTGATCAACGCTCCGATAATCAGTATCATCGCGCTGCGCAGCTCTGCCCAGGCTGTGAGACACCGGCACTTTCACGGCGGGACTTCTTAGCGCGGTCCAATATGGGTTTCGGCTGGCTGGCATTTGCGGGACTGGCCAACGGGTGGGCGGCGGCGGAGACGCAACAAAGGACGGCCCATTTTGCGCCGCGCGCTAAGCGAGTCATCTTTCTATTCATGGATGGCGGTGTGTCGCACGTGGACACGTTCGACCCCAAGCCGGAACTTGTGAAGCGCGACGGCGAGCCTGCCAAGTGGAAATCCGACGTGTTGTCGCAGGGTGTCAGCGCGAACCGCAAATGGCTCAAGAACCAGTGGGACTTTCAGCAACACGGGCAGTCCGGCCTCTGGGTAAGCGATCTGTTTCCATACATTACGCGCGTGGTGGATGAGTTGTGCGTCATCCACTCACTCGTCGGCGAGACGCCGTTGCACGGGGCACAGTCGCTGCTGTTGCACACGGGTCGCTCGGTGGCCGCGGCGCCGAGCATGGGATCGTGGATTTCGTATGGTCTGGGCAGAGAAAACGAACAGTTGCCCGGTTACGTGTTGCTGAACAACGACTGGATTCCGAACGGCGGCTTTCAGAACTTTGCCGCTTCTTTTCTGCCGGCCACGCATCAGGCGACGCTGGTCCGCGCTAAAGGAACGCCGGTGGACAACATCGTGCCTGCCGACCCCGTGGACGTACAGCGCGCGAAGCTCGATTTTCTCCGCGCGCAGGACGGTGCGATGTCCAAGTCTCGCGGCGGCTCGCAGACAATCGAGTCGGCGATCCTCAATTACGAAACCGCGGCGCACATGCAGACGCATGTTCCACAGATTTGTGATGTGAGCGGTGAAAGTGCCGAGACGCTGAAGCTGTACGGCGTGGATCGCGAGGACGAATACGAACAATTCTACGCGCTGCAATGCCTGCGCGCGCGGCGTTTGATCGAAACGGGCGTGCGTTTTGTCGAAGTGACTTGTCCAAACACACACGGCAACAACTCACCGTGGGACCAGCACGGCGATCTCAAGCTGCGTCACGCCGAGAACGCGCGGATCACCGATCAGCCTGTGGCGGCGCTGATCAATGACTTGAAAAGGCGTGGGTTGCTGGACGAAACTCTCGTCGTCTGGGCGGGCGAAATGGGCCGCACGCCACACAGTGCGGGCACCGATGGCCGCGACCATCACGTCAGCGGTTACACCATCTGGATCGCCGGCGGCGGAATACGCGGCGGCATGACCCATGGTGCGACCGACGAGATGGGCATGAGCGCGGTCGAGAAACCAATAGACATCCACGACGTGCACGCCACCATTCTGCATCAGCTTGGCATGAATCACGAGCAACTTACGTTTCGTTTCAGCGGTCGAGACATGCGACTTACCGACGTGCATGGCAAAGTGATCCGGGAGATCTTGTCGTGACGATCTCCACGGAAGTGGCCTTTCTGTCAGACCGCTGACGCTCAATCGAGCGACACGATAGCCACCAAGGACTGATCAATCAATAAGTGACGTGGGATAGGCTTCCAGCCTGTCGAATCTCGGCTACCGTGACAGGCTGGAAGCCTATTCCACGTACAAACGCGAAAGTTATTTATTGAACAGTCCTAATGCATTAAAACAAGCGGCCAAAAAAAGGTCCTCGAACTATTGTGATCCGGGGTTGGGCGGACTAAGATTCTTATCGGTTTCCTATTAGTGCTCGTAGACGGGCAGATGACTTTCATACTTTCTTGTGGATCAACGGAGTTACTCCATTACCAGTTCTAGTTATGGCATTGACGAACGGCAGGTGTTTAGTCATGAACTACTCGACCCCAAAACGTTCGGCACGGATTCAGCTCCGGACAATCCAGCTTCAATTGGAAACGCTGGAATCGCGTCTCCTGCTCACTGGCAAGCCGGCCTTTGACGGCATCACGGCAGGGGAGCTAACGATCGATCCACAGCTCTATGATCCCAGCAGCATACTGGTTCGGTATCGCCCGGATGCAGTCGATGCGGCGAAGGTTCCAGGAGTTGGCGAAGCTGTCGGCCGCAGTTTTCCTATGCTGCCCGGGCTTCAAGAGATCCGTCTTCGGAAAAACGTGTCCGTGAATGACGCGTTGCGATGGTACCGGTCCGATTCAAGCGTTCTGTACGCCGAACCCAACTTCCGAATCCAACTGTCGGCTACTCCCAACGATCCCCAATTTGATTCGTTGTGGGGCTTTCAAAATGTAGGGCAAACAGGAGGCACGATTGATGTCGACATTGACGCTGGCGAAGCGTGGGATTTCCATACGGGTAATAGCAGTACGGTAATCGCTGTAATTGACACCGGTGTCGATTACACGCATGAGGATCTCGCGGCCAACATGTGGGTCAATTCGGCAGAGATTGCGAACGACGGAATTGACAACGATGGAAATGGCTACGTGGACGACGTCCACGGATACGACTTCGTCAACGATGATGGCGACCCCATTGACGACCACGATCATGGTACCCACGTGGCTGGTACGATCGGTGCCGTGGGGAATAACGGCGTTGGTGTGACGGGAGTGAATTGGAATGTACAGATAATGGCGCTGAAGTTTCTCGACGCGGCTGGTAGCGGTTCGACGGCCGATGCCGTCGCGGCCATCACCTACGCTGTCGTCAATGGCGCTAAGATCTCGAACAACAGTTGGGGATTCAACGGAGAGTTCTCACAGACTTTGCACGACGCCATTGAATTCGCCCGAGATGCCGGTCACATTTTCGTCGCGGCAGCCGGCAACGGCAACTTTTTAGGCATCGGCCTGGACAATGACGCCACGCCTTATTGGCCCGCCAATCATGATCTCGAAAACGTCGTGGCAGTGGCAGCCACCGATCACAACGATCAGATCGCGACCTTTTCGAATTACGGTGCCACGACGGTCGACCTCGCCGCGCCGGGCGTGGGGATACTGAGCACCACCATCGGTGACACGTACAGTACATTCAACGGCACTTCGATGGCAGCGCCGCATGTCACTGGCGTCCTCGGCTTGATGTTGG
>CBDUAB010000162.1:0-6988 GCA_965365045.1 uncultured Planctomycetales bacterium | reverse complement strand
AGGTGCGGAGGTTCTAAAGTGGTAATTATGAAGTCACAAAGGGTGTTGATTCTAGTCGCTGTGGTGTTGGCGGTGTACCGAATGACGGACATTGGCCGCGTTTGGGGTCAAGAGTTGGAACCGGACACCCCGCAATTTGATCTTCGCACGTTAGGTCCGCTTGGAGATCCCGTCATCCCTTGGGTGGTCAACGCTGGCAACATAATCAGCGAGGGCGATTTGGCGAGCGGAGCGTCTATCGCGCGGGAGATGTTGGGCGTCGACGGAACCGGAATTACCGTTGGCGTGATCTCCGACTCCTTTGCCCGAAACGGAATCAACATAGGTCTGGTTGATACGGCGGTGACGGCAGGCGAACTGCCAGGTCCAACAAATCCAAACGGGTTTTTGTCACCCGTCAAAGTCGTCAACGATGACATGGGCACCGACGAAGGTCGAGCGATGCTGGAAATCGTACATGACCTGGCACCCGGTGCCAGTCTCAAATTCCATTCGGCATTCAACAATGATCTGGGGCGTGCCAGCGGCCAAACGATTGCCAACGCGATCAATGCACTCGTCGCCGACGGCATTGACATCATTGTTGACGACGTCGCCATCATTTCCCAACCATTCTTTCAAGACGGTCCGGCGGCCATGGCTGTTGATGCCGCTAAATCGGCTGGTGTGGCTTACTTTTCCTCGGCAGGCAATTCAGGCAGCGAGGCATGGTCAAGTAGTTTCAACGGCCCACCAGGTAGTTGGCACGACTTTGATTTGAATCAAAATGAGTCAGGCGACCAGGCAGTGAACATCAACCTCCGCGCGGGAGGCCGGGTAACCGTCGAGTGGGATGACCCCTATCCGTCGATTGGTGGGCAGGGAGTGATAACGGATTTCGACGTCGCGTTGTGGGACTTTAGCATTGGTCAGTTTGTCAGCACCAGCTTGCGTGATCAGTCGAATGGCGCGGACCCGTTTGAAATTGTTGGCGCATCGATTGCCGGCCAATATGGCCTGGTAATTCAACATACGTCTGGTCCTTCCGACCGAACGCTCAAAGCCAAAGTATTTTCCGGCGATATCGCCGACGATGATGACACTAATTCTTCGACGATTCATGGCCACGCAGCCGCGGTAGGTGGCGTGGCGGTTGCGGCACAATTCCACGGCGACGTATTCGACAGGGTCGAATCATTCAGTTCGGTTGGCCCGACTCGGATCTTGTTCGATACGAGTGGGAATCGAATCGACGAAGAGCGTCCGACGGCCCTACTGACCGCGCCAGATGGAGTAGCCACGTCGGTTAGCGGATTCGCCCCCTTCTTTGGAACATCTGCTGCCGCCCCACATGCAGCAGCCGTGGCGGCGTTGGTTCTGGATCGCGCTAATCAGCTCGGCGTTCCGCTGACCGTTGACGGACTCTATTCGATCCTTTTTCAATCCGCCATCGATATCGAGTCTGTCGGCTTTGATAATTTCTCCGGTCATGGTCGAATCAACGCGGAATCCGCGGTAGCGGCGGTGGCGAAAGAAGATTTTGATGGCAGCGGAATTGTTGATGTTATGGACATCGACGCGCTTGTTGGTGAGATTGTCGCCGGAACCCACGGTGCCTTATTCGATCTGTCCGGTGAAGGTATCGTTGACGATACAGATCTAGCCCAGTGGTTGCTCGGCGCGGCCACTCACAACGGGTTTGGCGATGCCTACTTAACAGGTGATTCGAATCTGGACGGCTTCGTCAACGCAACCGACCTAACCAATCTTGCTCTCAATTGGCAGCAGGAGGCCGCGCGCTGGTCCGCCGGAAACTTCACAGCGTCGGACGGCATCGTGAACGCCGCCGACTTGAACAAGTTGGCGCTCAACTGGCAGCAGTCCATTTCGCTTGCGGCAACCGTTAGTTCGCCGGTACCAGAACCTTCGGTTTTGCTCCTGGCGGTGGTCGGACTTGTGCTCGCTGGGTTCAAATTGAACCGGAACAATCGCGGACTCCGCGAGAATCATGTTCGAGGCGTCGGGCTTGAGTGAGCTGGAGCGTTCCAAAAGCTCGCGACGTGGCCATTTCTCCCACAAACTTTTCTGAATCGACTTAACTCAAAACGCCGCAAATCAAGCACGCCCGATAGGATTCGAACCTATAACCCTCGGTTCCGAAGACCGATGCGCTATCCAATTGCGCCACGGGCGCGTGGCTCCCTTAAGATACGCTGATTATCCGTCGGTTTCAACGTCAGGTAACGCCGTAGGACCCAATCTGGCCCTCGTTTGGCAACTGCAGCCTTGACCTTCGAATCGACCGGGTGATAACGTGGAAGGTGGTAATGCGTACTGACTACGTTGGAAAGTGCCTCCCACGGCCAATCGCCCCCACACACGGATTTGCTGGCAACACTCTATGACTCGTGTGACTTTGAAGGTACTCGACGGCGCGGATAGAGGGCGCGTATATGACGCCATGGAAACGCCGATCACGATCGGACGCGAAGAAGGCAACGCCATTCAACTAAATGATGACCGCATCAGCCGCTTTCACATCAAGATCCAGGAGGACCACGACAAGATCGTACTGACGGATCTCGAAAGCACCAATGGCACCAAAGTTAACGGCGAAGAAACGCAGCTGCGCATCCTTCGCTTTGGTGACATGATCAAGGTCGGACGTTCGGTGCTGCTGTTCGGAACACGCGATGAGATCGCCGCGCGACTGGCGGCTTTGCGAGGAGAAGATCGACCGCTGGAGACTTTTCTGGAAGAAGACGACGCGCGGGCACTCGCGGACAAGGTGTCGCTCGATTTTGAGTTGAATTGGAATGAAGACGAAGACATGCAGTCAACGCTGCACATCCTCGAGCAACCCGAGCTTCCCGGTCGCCTCGATCCAGTCCAGGCCGCACAGCTTTCTGAGTTGATCGAGTACCTACACATTCGGATGCGCGGATTGCTCAACTCGGTCAACATGGACGAAGACGAACAGCGCATCAATCTCGATCAACGGCAGTGGCAAAATCTTTTGGATCTGCAGGCGCGACTGGCGGAGTATCTGCGTACGATTAGCGACCCCGATGGGTGAATTAGCGCGCGTAATCCTGGGCGCCTTTGAGGAGAATGACTAAGGCATTGGGCCTTAGTCATTCACTACACGCGTCCCAAATCCGTGAACGGTCATTCAATTGTAGTAGCCTTTCGCAATTCTATCGCGGATTCTTCGCCCCTGGGACTTGCTGGACGCGTCGCCTAGAATGACGTTTCTGTCCAACGACACCTCCACCACACTTCGACCAGACGGATCTAGTCATGATAAATCGGCCTTTTGCTCACCTTCACTGCCACAGCCATTACAGCTTACTCGACGGTGCCGCGTCGATCGACAAACTCGTTCTCCGCGCCAAAGAACGTGGCATGAACGCGCTGGCGCTAACGGACCATGGAAACCTGCACGGCGCGCTAGAGTTCTATCGCAAAGCCAAGGCGGCGGACATCAACCCGATCATCGGCTACGAGGCCTACATCGCGCCAGGCGAACGCACTTCGCGCTCCGCCGGCTCAATGAAAGAAGCGAGCTATCACTTGACGCTACTCGCGCAGAACCGCACGGGCTTCAAAAACCTGCTCACGATGGCATCGGCCGCGTATCTCGAGGGATTCTTCTATAAGCCGCGCATCGACAAGGAACTACTCGCGGAACACAACGAAGGCATCATCTGCCTGAGTGGCTGCGTGTCCGGTGAATTGAGCCGCTCGATACTCAAGGGCGCGGGCAATTCGGAACAGGGGATCGAAGAATCGTTGGAAATCGCGCGCTGGTTTCACCGCGTTTTCGGCGATCGTTACTTCATCGAGATCCAAAATAACGGTGCCGAAATTCAGCGTTGGGCGATGGAAGGCTCACTGATCGTCGCGGATCGATTGGGGCTGCCGTTGGTGGCCACCAGTGATGCACACTATGCGGATCGAGAAGACGCCGAAGCCCAGGACGTGATGCTCTGCATCAATACGGGTCGTTTTCGTACCGATACCAACCGCATGAAGATGGAGGGCGACCAGTATTTCCTGCGGGCTCCGGAAGACATGTATGCGGCTTTTCCCAATCATGCCGATGCGGTTATGCGCAGCCAGGAAATTGCCGACTCCGTGGACATCGAACTGGAATTGGGCCAGCGTCATTTTCCCACGTATACGCTGCCTGCGGGCAAAACGGCCGCGGATTTCCTCGAGGAAACCTGCGTTGACGGCCTCAATGATCGCTACGCCGGCAACGAACAAATGCTCCCTGGCGGCGAATTGGCACCGCATGTGCGAGAACGGCTCGACCGGGAACTTGGCGTTATTAACCAATTGGGCTTTCCGAATTACTTTCTCATCGTTTGGGACTTTGTCAACAAATCACGCGAGTTAGGTATTCCCACGACGGCCCGTGGTAGCGGCGTCGGCGCGCTGGTCAGTTATGCCTTGTATCTGAGCCATGTCTGCCCGATTGAATACGATCTGTTGTTCGAGAGGTTCTTGGACCCAAGCCGTGAAGAAGCGCCGGACATCGACATCGATTTTTGCAAAGAACGTCGTGGTGAAATCATTCGCTTTGTCAAGGATAAGTACGGTGAGGCAAACGTCGCGCAGATCGGCACCTTTGGCACGTTGGCCGCTCGCGCCGCGATTCGCGACGTCGGCCGCACGCTCGGCATGCCGCTGGCGCGAGTAAACCAAGTTGTCCAAATGGTGCCCGAGGAACTGGGCATCACACTGGACAAAGCGTTGGAAAAGAGCCAGGACCTCAAGAATTCCTATGATAAGGATGGTGAGGTTCGCGAGTTGTTGGATCTCGCGCGTAAAATCGAAGGCCTCGCACGCAACGTAGGCACACACGCGGCAGCCGTTGTAATTGCCGATCAACCGCTCACCGAGTATGTGCCCCTGTGCCGCGTTACGGGCAAGACGGACGTCATCACGCAATGGTCGATGAATGATGTCGAAGCTGCCGGCCTGTTAAAGATGGACTTCCTCGGACTGCGCAACCTAACGATCCTCTTCAAAGCGGTCGACCTGATCGAACAAACCACGGGCGAACGTGTCGACCCTTACAAGTTCCCGTTGGATGACAAGGAAACGTTTGCGTTGCTTTGCCGCGGCGAAACAAAAGGTATTTTTCAACTGGAAAGCGGTGGCATTCGTGATCTCCTGCAGCGGATGAAACCCGATCACTTTCTCGACATCGTCGCGACAAATGCCTTGTATCGCCCCGGCCCGCTCGAAGGCGGCATGGTCGACGATTATGTCGCGGTCAAACATGGCCGGAAGCAGCCCGAATATAAACACCCCGTGCTGGAGGATATCCTCGGCGAAACTCATGGCGTGATGGTGTATCAAGAACAGGTGATGCGGATCCTCAACCGATTGGGTGGCATTGAGCTGGCCAAAGCGTACACCTGCATCAAGGCGATCAGCAAGAAAAAGGAATCTTTGATCAACCTGAACCGCGAGAAATTCATTTCCGGTTCCGTCGAGCAGGGATTGTCGAAAAAAGATGCCGTGGAGATCTGGGACCTGATCGCCAAATTCGCTGGATATGGCTTCAATAAATCGCACTCCACGGCGTACGCACTGATCGCTTACATGACGGCGTACCTCAAGGCGCACCATCCCGTCGAGTTCATGGCAGCCCTGCTGTCGGGCGACATCCCTGGGCGCAATTTCCAGCGCAAAGACGCTTTGGTCGAACACCTCGAAGACTGCCAACGCATGGATATCGAAGTCGTGCCTCCCAACGTGAACACATCCGACGTCGATTTCACCGTCGCTGACGGGCGGATCTTTTATGGCCTATCGGCCATCAAAGGCTGTTCCAATGCAGCGAATTCCATTGTGGAATCACGCAAAAACGACGGCCCATTCACGGATATTTTTGATTTCTGCGAAAGAGTCGAACCGTCCTCATGCAATCGCGCGGCCATGGAAACGCTTATCAAAGCGGGTGCATTTGATTTCACGGGCGCGCGCCGATCTCAATTGATGTCGGTTGTCGACCGCGCGTTGCAAGCCGGTGCCGCGATATTGGCTGATCGCAAAGCCGGGCAAAAAAGTCTCTTTGACAGTTTCGATGACGACGAAGACGCAGCGAGCGAAACCATTACGTTGCCCGACATTCCCGAATGGGACGAGCGTGAGCGATTATCACTGGAAAAGGAAGTGCTCGGTTTTTACCTGTCGAGTCATCCGCTGGCGGAGTATCAACAGACCCTGTCGACCTACTGCTCGCATACGACCGCCGAGCTGACAGATCTGGCCGACCGTAACGAAGTCATGGTCGGCGGTATGCTGTCGGGGATTAGGTTGGCACATGTCCGTAAAGCGCGCGAAGCGGGCGGTAACACGAAATTCGCCAACTTTGATCTCGAAGACATTGCCGGTGCCGTGCGGTGTATCTTGTGGCCGGAAGAATTCTCAAATTTTGGACACCTGGTGCAAGCCGATGCCATTCTCGTTTGTCGCGCCGCGGTGGATCGCCGCGGCGGTGGCGATGAAGTCAACCTAGTCATCAACGAATTGATTCCGCTCGATCAACTCGATTCTCGCTACACCAAAGGTGTCATGATTCGCGTCGACGAAGACAAGAACGGTGCCGCGGGAATCAAGCAACTTTATGAAATCGTACGAGGCTATCCAGGTGATTGTCCGCTGCAACTGATGTTGCAAATGTCCGATGGATCAAGCGTTGTCCTCGAGTCACAAAGCATCCGGGTGGCAGTTCAGCCCGAACTTCGCCAGCGCGTCGACGATCTATTGGGCGCCGGCCATTTTCGCCTCCTCATCGAACCACCAAAACCGAAACAATCTCGCAACGGTCGGCAGCGAGCGGGCTAGTGAACAAGTCGTCGTCGATGAACTTGTCAGCATTGAGGCGAACGGGGGCCGTGAGGCCCGCGGTGGATGTATGAGAATGGTGACCATCTTGGTTTCGCCCCAAACTAGTCACTTCGTTTGTTTCAAGTTGTCTGGCAGCGCCACC
>CBDUAB010000161.1:0-7006 GCA_965365045.1 uncultured Planctomycetales bacterium | reverse complement strand
TCAGTTCCGATGCTGGCAGCATCATCCACGGGAAACTCTCACCTGCCGCTCGCCTTAAACGCGCTGTTCGTCAAAAGTGTGGCCGACTCTCGGAGCGACCAGGCCACGTTCTTTCACAGCCTCGTTCCCTCACAGCCTCGTTCCCTCAAAACCTCGGGGCGAGTCGGCAGGATTCCGTTCCGATTGATCGTATTTTAGCGATTTTTCATATGTCAGTAATTGAGGATGGTTGATCTATAGTTGGATAGCGCGAAGCGTTGCGTGGTGAATAGGCGCGTGCTGTCCAACGAAAGTCCCGACATAGGAGTTAACGCGTTGATCGAAGTATCAGAATTCCACAAAGCGTACGACGACGTCCGCGCTGTATCCGGCCTTTCGTTTTCGGTGGCCGCGGGTGATATCCTGGGATTGGTTGGGCCGAACGGCGCGGGGAAAACCACTACGTTGCGGGCAATCAGCGGGGTCATTTCAGCCAGCCACGGGCACCTGCGTGTTGCCGGATATGATGTGGACGAGGAGCCGATCCAAGCCAAACGCCGATTGGCCTACGTCCCGGACGATCCGCCGCTTTTCCCGGATTTGACGGTGGAACAGCATCTCATATTCACGGCGGGAGCATACGATGCTGAGAACGCGAGTGAAAAAGCGCTCGAATTGCTCACGGATTTTCGACTTGAGGACAAGCTTCACACTCCTGCCCGCAATCTTTCACGGGGCATGCGACAAAAACTGGCCATTTGCTGCGCCTATTTGTACGACCCAATTGCTATCTTGCTGGACGAACCCATGACGGGACTTGACCCGCATGGAATTCGCGTGTTGAAGACATCCATCGCCGAACGCGCCGCCAACGGCGCCGCCGTGGTCATCAGCTCACATCTATTGGCGATGGTGGAGCATTTGTGCACGCATGTGTTGATTCTCGAGCATGGACGGTCGCATTTCTGCGGAACGATTGCCTCGCTTCGAGATCACTTTGCATGTGAAGCGAAAGACGAGTCGCTTGAGGAGATATACTTTCAAGCGACCAGCCTGTCGCGCGATGCCGCGGCGGCCATCGCAGCGCAATCGGCGCGAAATACAATCGCCGCCGAAGCCCACTCTTCTTAATGTCAATCACCAGACGCGTTTCCGACAATGTCCGCATTTATTCATCCGTCGATCCTTCGCCTATTTCTGATGCAATCGCTCGCCCATTGGCGGCGATTTGGACGCAGCTTTGTGACTCCGCGGCGATTTGTGCTCTCGTCCGTGGGACTGCTATTAGGGATTTTCTATCTTGGCAACGTCGTGCTGAGTGTGTGTCTGCGTGAGCCGATGAACGACGAACGATTTCGCGCAATAGTACCCTTTGGATTGATGGCCTACGTGTTATGGGACTTGGTGAAAACCGCTTGTCGGCGACCGGAAGAAGGCCTCGGTTGGTCTCGCGCGGAACGTGAGCGCCTGCACGCGGCCCCGTTTACACGACGCAACATCTTGGCGTATCGCTTTGCCGGTATTCTACTCGCGGCCACGGCCAAGGCCTTGTTGTTTTCGATCATCCTGTTTGTTGATATTCCCATTTATTTGTGTGGAGTCTGCGGGGCGCTTCTGGCCTTGATCTTTGTGGATCTGCTGCGGATGACCATTTCGATCACGGCGTTTGGATTGTCGCCGGCCGCCTATCGTTGGTGTCGCAGTATCATCTTGGCGATCGCCGGTGCCGTTGTTCTGAGCGCAGCTTTATCGGCCTGGAATGAAATCGGCGCAAATGCTAACGCTGCCAGCGGATCTATAAAGATGATCGTGGGCATAGGCGGCGCACTCATGGCAATGGGACAGACGGTCCCTGGCCAGGTCCTGATGACACCGTTCACGGTCTATTCACATGTCTTAACCGCGGATCGGCTGTCATTATCACTAATGGCGCACCTGGTCGCTGGCATGCTGATGGCCGCAAGCGCTGCCTGGCTGGTTGTCCGTTTGGATGAGTACTTTGAGACAGCGAAAAAGTTCCGTGAGCGCCGACGATTTGCCGGTGCCGAATCCGTGCAACCGCCCAATGCTCGGCAAGCCACGAAAACCGCCTCACTACAAATACGCGCCCGTAGCGGTTTGGCGATTCTCGTCTGGCGACAGTTACTCGGGGCGAAGCGTTATTGGGGTAGCCTGCTCATCTCATTGATTCCACCAGCCGTGCTCTCGTGTTTTCCGCTGATTGTGAATCGAAGATCGGACGCGGCGTTTTACGCTGTCGTGGGCAGCCTGGCGTTCTATTCATTCGTCCTGTTGCCAGCCGCTTTGAAATTCGATTTCCGCCGCGACTTTTATCGCATGTGCGTGCTTAAGTCACTACCAATCAAGCCGTTCACGATCGTGCTCGGCCAATTAGCATGTCCCGTGTTAGTCACTAGTTTCTTTCAACTCGTTGTCATTGGCGTAGCGACCGTGTTGACTGTCAGTTCGGTTGGTTATTATGTCGCCGCGGTGTTGGTCCTGTTGCCGCTCAACGTGTTGATTTTTGCCCTCGAGAACGTCATTTTCTTGCTCTATCCTCATCCCATGAAGCAAGAGGGGTTTGAGACATTCCTACGTACGACGCTCACGTTTACGGCCAAAGGTCTGTTGTTTGGCGCGGCACTCGGCATCGTGGTCGGGTGGGCTTACATTGCCGGTTTTGTCGCCCGACACATGTTGTGGGACGCGCGGCCATTCTTTGCGGCTGGCTTGGGAATGCTCATCACTGCCGCCGCCGCGTTCAGTGTCTACGCAACGGTACGTGCGTACTGTCGATTTGATCCCTGTCAAGATTCCGTGGCTGTTTAAGAACAAGCCTGGGACTTCCAACAGCTTGTAGGCCGGAAAGGCTTGTAGGCCGGAACGAGCGGCGTGAGCATCGTAGCGTTGCTTGCCGCTCTCCTCGCCTCGCTGTTCCGGCATGAATCGCGGAGGCAATGTCTGTTGGCGATTCCCGCCGGAACTGCGCGGCATTGCCACGGTCTTTCAAACCGATAGCTGTTGCGCCGCTTGTTCCGGCCTACTTTTCAGAAAACGATTTTAGTTGCTCGAGAGTCTTAGGCAGACGGCTGTTGACGTTTTCTTTGACACCGCGACCTTCTTCTAGTCGTCCTCGTATATCCAGAATTAGCTCGTCTGCATGTGCGTCCCAGAATTTCTTCTTTTGTTCGTCCGTCAAGGATTTGAGTGGACGGAGCAATCGAAAGCCAACTCCACTAGACGGATAACTAGTGAGCCACCACGGACTAAGCGGAATGTTGGGATCTTCGCTCTTCCACTCGTAATCATCCGACGGGAGACGCGCCGCACTGCGACACTGCTCGGCGTCGTCGTCCCAATGGCCACCGCGCACGGAGCGCGGGAACAGGTCGGTGGGCCAGTGAATCGCTTCCGCCAGTGTCTGGGTCTTGTTGGCATCTACGTGATCGTAACCGTCCTCGGAAAAAGCATCGACGGTCCATTCCGCGACGTTACCGTAAATGTCATACAGGCCCCACGGGTTCGGCTTCTTTTCGCCAACTAAGTGAGTTTTTTCGTCGGAGTTCTCGAAATACCAAGCGAACTCGCCGAGCTGTTCGGCATTGTCGCCGAAGAAGTATGCCGTTTTCGCGCCGGCTCGGCTGGCGTACTCCCACTCGGCTTCGGAAGGTAAGCGATAATCGTTACCAAGGATTCGGGTCAGCCATTTGGTGTACTGTTTGGCTGCGTACTGGGTTAATGTGGCGGCCGGCTGACGGGGTTCTTCGCCGTGCTCGAACGTAATCGACGGATCGTAGAGCGGTGTTGGCACTGTAATGCCGTCGACGTCGTTTACTTCGGAGTCAACATGTCCCTTCAACGCGCCAAAGTCTACTAACCGTCGGCTAATGTCGGCGTCGTTGAGTTTTGTCCGTAAGCTTTGGATGTCTTTGAACGGTTTGTACAAGTCCATAAAGAGCTTGTACTCACTCCAGGTTACTTCGTGTTTGCCTAGCCAAAACGGCGGTACGTCGACTTCAAACTGCGGGCCTTCGCTTGCGGAGCGACCTTCTTCGGACTCGGGGCTCCCCATCTTGAAACGACCTCCCGGAATCGGCACCATTTCAAACCCGATGTCCGTGCCCGGAATCGTCTGGGTGTAGGGCACCATGTAACCGGCAGCCGTTTTGACAAAGCGGCCTTCGCTGGGCTTTTCAGTAACGAGGCCAACCGTATTGGTGTCGGTATCGGCGAAAAGCGAGGCCGTCACGGTTTGTAGTAGCAACGTTGCCAGGCAAGTAATCAGACAAGGTGTGGCGGTAAGATACGACTTCATCAAAGTCTCCTTGGAAATCACAATCGCTTCCAATCGCTCGCAGCCTTGATTGTCGTCGAAATCGTATCCGGTGGCTACTGCTGTCCTCATTCTAACTTGCACCTCCTGCGAATCTTCATCACAAACGATACAAGCTGGCAAACTATAACGTTGTTTTAATTGAACACGGGTCGAATGCGGTGAGCTATATTTGCTCGTCCGTTTCCCCGTGTTTAGAAAACACACCGTAACCGACAATCGCGACGATCACAACAAATCCAAAGTCCGCCGAGAGGTGAAAATATGACGTTGACTAAGTCTTTTTCCTACGTCTTGTTTTTGACATCGTTGTCCGCACTTACCGCAGTTGAATCGGCAGCGGTGGAAGGATTCGCCGAGCCGTTTCGCGAAGTGGTTGTGTCGGCGGCTTCTGAGCCCGATCGTGTTACGTCGCGGAACGTCGACGAGGGATCCAACGTTACCGAAGGCCAACTATTGGCGACGCTGGATACCAATGTTCTTCGCGCTTCACTCGAAATCGCTAAGAAACGTGCCACGATGAAGGGGCGTATCATGGCCGCCAAAGCCGAGCTGCGAATTCGCCAACGACGACTGGAAAAACTTGGCACGCTAAAGGCACAGGGACACGCGACGCAGGCGGAGTTGGATCGAGCCGAGCTTGATCTTGCGACGTCTGAAGCAAGTTTATTGCGTGTTCGTGAAGAACTGGAGCTCAACGAACTTGAGATAACACGGATTGAAGCTGAAATCGATCAGCGTATGATCCGCTCTCCGATCAACGGTGTCGTCAGTGAAGTGCACCGCGAGGTGGGTGAAGTCACCCAGATCGGGGATCCGCGCCTCCTGACGGTCGTACAACTCAATCCGCTCAAGGTCAAGTTCTCCATGACCGTGTCGCAAACAACAGGCATTCACATTGGAGATATCTTGCCAATCACGATCGTCGAAGCAGGCGAAGAAACGGAAGCGAAAGTTGAGGCGATCGCGCCGGTATTGGATGCCACGAGCGGTACGGTGAAAGTTACTTGTGTCTTCGACAACAGCAAGGCCAAATATCGCAGTGGAATGCGGTGCCTGCTAAACGTTTCCGACGTAGACAAGGTTTCCGGCGACGTGGACACGAATAACACCGTGCCGGTGTCCCGACAAACGCAGTGACGAGTTAATAACTCATCGCTTGATCGATGCGATTGCGGATCCACTTGGAAACGGTGCGGTACAGGAATTGACCCAGCGTGCCGCGATGAGAAAGCACTCGTACCGTTGCCGTCTGGCCGGCCTTGAGCATCGTACTTTGTGCCGAGCTTAGTTTCACGGTGCCTGAAAAACGCGGTTCCGCGAACTCCCAATCTGTTTCGACTTCAACGTCACTGCCTCTTACTTGGATCGGCTCTACCGCGATCGGACCGCCTGACACGGCGCTGAACGCATCGTGAGTGATGGCGTGGCTACCGCGGGGGTCGATACGCGTGAGATGACAACGAATCGAACGAATGCCAGGGCTACGTAAACTGACCAGCACGGTCTCGCCAACAAACTGGCGAAAGAAATCCACGTCCTCCTGAGAAATCGACAACTCCAGTTCTTTGCTGCTTTCCTCGCCAATCGTAAGCAATTCTTCACCTTCTTGCACGTATCTTCCAGGCAGTTCGTGTACGTCTGAGGACAAGATCGTGCCCGTTTTCGGCGCTGTCAGCAAGGCCCGCGCAAGTTGTGCTTGGCGTTGGTCGTATTCCGCTTGCAGCGCCAGCCGAGATTCCTTTTCGGCCTGTACCGCGGCGATCTCCTGCCGGTCACGATAGAGTCGCGTTCGCAAGTTGGATTGCTCGATAGCAATCTTCAGCTCAACCGCTTCTCGCTCGAGTTCGTAGTTTCCGATTCGAGCGAGCGGTTGGCTGGGACGCACCGTCTCACCTCCGTGAACGGAAACTGCTTCTACGAATCCGGCGTGTGGGGCGCGGACGGCATGTAGTGGTGCAAACTTTACGACAGCCGGCGCGCGCACGCCGCCCGGTTCGGGCAACATCAATATCAGAAATAGAACGGTGGCTGTGCTGCTAACCACAGCCGCGAATCTCAACAGTTTTGGCCTCTCAACGGAATCCTCTGCAAAGAATTGTTTGACAAGCTTAACCAGTGGAAAGCCTATCCAGAGCGCCACGGACACCATGGCCAGAGCAATTCCCAGTCCCGAAAACAAGGTGGCGGCGGCAATCACGATACAGGCGAATACAAACAGCCGCCAAACGAAAGCGAGGAGCCCATATATCTTGATGATTGCTGATTTGGATGCCGTCCAATTAGGCAGTTGAGTTTTTGAACCCAAAAAAAATCGGCCGGCGAGATGTCGCGTATATTGTTGTCCCAAGGGATACAGATTTGGGATTTCGAGAAGATCGGACAAGATGTAATAGCCGTCAAAACGCATCAGCGGATTGGCATTGAACAATAGCGTCATAAACGTTGCGGTGAGCATGACGTTGTAGGCGATTTGGCGAACCATCAAGCCGTCGTAATGTAACCAGATGATTGCGGCGCACGCAGCGCAAAACAGTTCGGCGTACATCCCTGCCGCGGCGGTAAAGATCCGTTGCCATTTCGATCGGAATTGCCACGACGAAGTTACGTCGACGTAGGGTATTGGCGCGAAGACGATAAACAGAACACCCGCTTCGCGAACTTTTCCACCAAAACGCTTGCAGGCCACCGCGT